>DAORIP010000030.1:0-6463 GCA_035438565.1 bacterium
AAACCAAGCTCACGATAGACCACGGCCTCTTCAGCCGTTCCCGTAAAGCAATGAATGACTCCGCGGCGCGACAGACCACCACGAGCAATCTCCTCTTTCAAAAGCTCAGCCTGATCAGCATGCGCATCGCGGCAGTGAATGACAACGGGTTTATTTACTTCAGTAGCAAAGCGCAACTGCTCACATGCTTGTTCTTTCTGATCTTGCTTCAACTTTTCGATGTCGACGCCAGGGGGCACTCGGTAGTAATCCAACCCAAACTCCCCAACCGCAACAACCTTTGGATGTTTGGCAAGATCACGATAGTAATCCCAATCAAACCGCTCGGCACGAGTCTTGATGTGGGCTGGGCCATCACCTGGCGCTACCTGTTGACCTGGCGCCAACTCATTGTCGTCAAAAAATTCTTGGGCGTGAAGATGATTTGGGTGGAGCCCAATCGTACACCACACACCTTCATATTTCTCTGCGAGCGCAATGCCGTTCTTGCTTGTGGTCGATTGTGTGCCAACTGTAATCATGCCTACTCCGGCGTCGAGTGATCGTTGAACGACTGCATCCATGTCTTCAGTGTACGCCTGAAAATGGACATGACAATGCGTATCAATAAATTGCAATTCCATACTTAACGCAAAAGACCCGCGGTTTTTTCAATCCCAACTGCGACATGCACCAACTGAGCTTGCAAGAATGTCTGGCGAACAGTACCGGCAGGAAAATACGTAAAACTGACGTAAGCAACCAGTCCAATAAAAACCACTGCCTGCACTACCCCAAGCACCGTTCCAAGCAAACTATTAATCAAGCCCACAAACGGAATTATCGAGAGTAATTTCCTGACCAAATCAAAAGCCGAGACCACCAATCGGAGGAGCTGACTAATAAGAATCGACAAAACAAGAAATGTCCCAACAAAAATGACGGGATTGCGCGTCAGCTCAAAACCGGTGAGCTGCTCAAGCCATGTCACACCCCAGATGCCAAGCGCAATACTTATCACGAGCCCAATCAAACTTCCCGCCGCTCGAATAAATCCCTGTCGATACCCACCGTAGATAAGTAAGAGTGACACAACTGCCAAACACACATCGACAATAAGTGGATTCACAACTTGAACGTTAGTTATTCTTGTGTGGCTTGGTTACGACACGTCAGTCGCGACCGGTGTGTCACGGCGAGGGAAAAGTGGCTCACCGTGGATCAACTTTTCACCAGTATACCGCTTCAAAATTTCTTCAGCCGTAGCTGGAATGACTGGCAGTAACGCCTGGCCAATAAACCGAATCATCCCGGCAAGTTCAGACAGTGACTTCTTGGCGGCAGCCGGATCGGTCTTCGCAACCTTAAATGGTTCTTCACGCTGAATCTTCTCATTCGCTTCCGTTACGACACGCCAAACGCCATCAATGTACGCCTTGAAATCGTAAACCTTTAAGGCCTCGTCCAGCTGAACGTACAACTCCTGCGGCACATATGGCACGTTATCGACCTGTCCATCAAAATACTTATTTGCCATGGCTGCCACGCGACCCATCAAGTTCCCAAGTCCGTTGGCAAGCTCAGCGTACCGCTCTTCCATTCGAGCTTTTGAGTAATCGCCATCGGTTCCGTACGGCATCTCCCGGAGTAAGTAATAACGAACAGCATCAACACCGTATTCAGCCACGAGTGATTTTGGATCAATAACATTACCAAGCGACTTACTCATTTTCTGACCATTCACCGTAATAAAACTGTGAATGAAAATTTGCTTTGACATTGGAACACCCGCTGACAACAACATGCCCTGCCACATGGCAGATTGCTGGCGCAGATTATCGATACCGGCCACCTGCACACCAGGCCAGAACTGTTTGAAGTTGTCTCCGAGCGGCCAATCGATCGTCGAGATATAGTTCACAAGCGCATCAAACCACACATACATGACGTGAGCCTCGTCACCAGGCACAGCAACTCCCCACGGCATCTTGTCTTTGAGGCGAGAGATACTAAAATCGTTTAAACCGGCCTTCACGAAGTTCTTGATCTCATTAAACTTTTCTTTTGGAACAACAAAATCAGGATGGGCATCGTAATGCTCAAGGAGTGCTTGTTGGTATTTTGACCAACGGAAAAAATAATTCTCCTCGTCGCGCAGCTCAATGTCCATCTTGGGGTGAATTGGACAACGATTGTCAACGAGCTCTGAATCAGTTTTTTCAAGTTCACAACCCACGCAATACTTGGTTTGGTACTGCTTCTTATAAATATCTCCGTTCGCATCACAGCGCTTCCAGAACTCCTGAGCTGCAGCAATGTGCTTTTCATCCGTGGTGCGAATAAAATGCGTATAGGACAAATTCAAAAGCCCACGCAACTCGTCAAACTTGGCTGCGTACCCATCGCAATAGGTTTTTGGATCAACTCCAGCCTCCAAAGCTTTTTTGTAAATCTTCTGACCGTGTTCATCAGTTCCGGTATTGAAAATCACCTCATCCCCCTTCAATCGGTGAACCCGGGCCAGCATGTCCGCCTGCACAATCTCAAGTGCAAACCCAATATGCGGATCAGCATTCACGTAAGGCAAAGTGGTGGTGATGTAATAGTTATTCATAGCTCAAGCTTTCGCGCGCCAGATCCTGAACGAAAGTGAAGGATCTATCAAAACGGTTATTTAGGTACTTTCAGTAATTAAATCCTCGAACTTATCTTTCCAGATTGGATTGAACTGATTGATCAAACCAACTTTTTTCACTCTCGTCCAGCCCTTAAGCTGTTTTTCCCGTAAATATGCTTGGTCCTGGTCAGAACAACCCTCATAGTATACGAGCTTCGTGCATCGATACCGTTGTGTAAAACCAGGAATACGCATTTGACGATGCGACTCAACGCGGCTTGGCAAATCTGTACTCATCCCAACATACAATGTGCGATAAGAAGCGTTTGTCATGATATAGACACCGCAATTCATAAGCCGTCCGCTTCTTAGAGTCTAGGCGCTCCAGATCCTGACAATTTTGCGCCTCCATTCCCAGTGTTCTAGACCCTTCACTTTCGTTCAGGGTCAGAGGCTCACGGAATCATGATGAGGCAGGCGCGATGACGATCACAAACTCCCCCTTTGAACTCGTAGCCATAATTTGCTTCATGACTTCTTCAGCAGATCCGCGGTAAATTGTCTCATGTAGTTTTGTAAGCTCACGACACACCACGAGCTCGCGGTCCAATTCCTTAAGAGCCTCAAGCGTCTTTTCAATACGATGCGTTGATTCGTACAAGACAACGGTGTGGTGTAGAGCCCCAAGCTCCTTGAAGAAGGTTTGCCTACCTTTCTTGTGCGGCGGGAAACCCACAAAGGTAAAACGGTCGAGCGGCAGTCCAGAAATCGACAACGCAGCAATAACAGCGCTCGGACCTGGAATTGGAGTAACGGTCACGCCTGCCGCCACGGCGTCAGCCACAAGAAAGCTCCCCGGGTCAGAGATGGCAGGCGTACCAGCATCAGTGACAAGAGCAATTTTTTTGCCCTCGGTCAGCATGTCAACGAATTGACGGCGCTTTAACGCGTCGGTGTGTTCGTGGAACGAGTGGAGCGAGGGCCGGAGCTCAAGCGCCGCCATGAGCTTGGCGGTCACCCGCGTATCTTCACACAAAACCAGATCAACGCTGCTAAAAATTGCCTTGGCGCGTGCCGTAAGATCACCCAAATTTCCAATTGGGGTAGCTACAACAAAGAGTTGGCCTGGAGTATTGGACATGTTAATTCACTTGAAGTGTTTCTCCTTCCGGAGCTATAGCCTCTGCTGGCAACAAATCTTCACCGCTTACCAGAGTATTTGGGAACATGGCAAAATGCGCAAAGGCATAATGACGAGTAGATGATACTTCCGTAAGTGCGGCACCGCGCAATTCACCAGAAATAGCCACGCCCGTCACCGACCACTTAGAACCCGTTTCCTTGTCCGTCATCACGTTCTTTTTCTTATCATATGTGAACGTCAGCGTCTGACCATTCACCGTACGGTTATAAAAACGAACCGTGTCCCCATCTTCATCAGCAAAGGCAGCCACATTTAATGCGCTCTCCCCTTCTCCTAACGTAACATTCGGTTCAACCTGCTTGGCGACATTGTCTTTCACAAACGTCACCGTAGCATCACCATGATCAACCCGGTACACCAAGGCCTTGGGATCAAGTCGACTGTAGGTAAAATTCAAAGGGAAATAAATGGTCTTGGAAGTTTCGTAATTCGCGTAGGGGTGTCGACCATAGTCACGAGCAAAACCCGTATCCGTAGACAGGGCTAAGCCATTTGGGTACGCCTCTTTCCAGGCTGCCCAGGTCATGACGGTTGAAGGATACATCTCAAGCTTCTGGCCAACGGACTCACCCACCACGGCCTGACCCGTCATCTGATCCCAAAGCGTGCCGTGGGCGTCTACCATGAGTAAGGTGTTGTTGTAAGTTTTTCCAGAATCTTGAAAACTGAAACGCTCACCCGTGGCAGCATCAGCCACACCTGAATACACGGCCGTAGATCCCGTCAGTGGAGCGTACGTAATGATAAGCGGCGTTCCGTTCAATTCATCCTCAACAATTTCGTGCCAGTTCAAAATTTGAAACGGGTAAAAATACTGGGCCTGACCAACCGTAACTGCAATCCCCTCCAATTCATCAGCCAGCTTGGTATCCGCCGTTGTGATATCCACCATCTTTGGATTCTTCAAAACCGGTCGATCTTCACTTGCAAGGCCCGTAGCGTAAACCTCATCCGGTGGCACCAGATACTTCACTCCAGCATCAGTCACTGCAGTTGCATAGACTCCACCAGAAAGTTCCGGCCATTTGCTTGGATGAGCACCATCTCTCCCGTTCCACATTCGAGAACCTGCAAAGATGAGCACAAAAACAACAACGAGCACGAGTGGCAAAATGTATTTGGCGTGTTTTTTCATAGACAATAAATCCCATTCTTTCTACAGTTTTCGCTAGGTTCCGTCAATATAGAGGATCACAAGCCTGGCTTGTAGAAAATTAAGGGCATGTTACCATAGTTAAGCAAAATTCTTCATGTTTTTGAACCTATGATCGCAATTGGCAAGGCTGCTCCAAACTTTGAGAATGTCACCGCTTATCATAAAGGAGATTTCACAAAAGTCAGCCTGTCTGACTACAAAGGTAAATGGCTAGTCTTCTTCTTTTACCCTCGTGATTTTACCTTCATCTGCCCAACTGAACTCAAAGGTTTTGCAAAGCACAAAGAAGACCTTGCAAAACTAGGTGCAGAAGTACTCTCCGCTTCAACCGACTCTGAACACAGTCACAAGGCCTGGTTTGAACGCGATCTCCCCCAGGTCGATTACCCAATCTTGGCAGACACCACCCAGCGCGTCTCTAAGGACTACGGTATCTTGGATGAAAACGACGGCTCCTCGCAACGTGGTCTCTTCATCATTGATCCGGAAGGTATCGTCCGATACGTCGTTGTCTCGGCAGGCTCTGTAGGTCGATCGGTGAAAGAGGTTATTCGCGTGCTTGAGGCGCTTCAATCTGGTGAGCTCTGCCCAGTAGAATGGGAACCAGGTCAACAGACTCTCGGCAAAGCCTAAAGTAACCTAAAGAAAAATGACCCGTAATCCACGGGTCATTTTTCTATTCAGTTCTTACGCCTCGCAGGGAAACACCAGAACGCGACACTTCAAAGGTCTGCGTTAATCCGTGTTGGCGAGCCGCAGCTACAAGTTCATCACCCTCTATGAATACCACATTACGCTCAGGAGTATCCTCTGCTAGTTTTGAAGCAATATTCACTGGAGAACCAGCCAGATCCTCGAGACCGCCGCCCATACTAAATACAAGCACCTCCCCCTTTGAAACTGCGCAATTGGCTACAAAACCACGATTTTTCAAAGTGAGACTAAGCGCAAGCGTCAGATCAACCGCCTCTTGGTCACTGTCACAGGTAATAATTGCCAATGCGCCATTTGATTTAATGATGTTACAGGTAAAATCACGGGTCACCGTATGCACAACCGTGTTTGTCGCGACACGATACGCAAACCCATCCAGCAAACGAGGTGTGTCGACATGAAAAATACGTACCAAAACCACACTCTTTACCCGTACGCGTTCACGGTGCAGTGCCTGCAATGCCACACTATCTTGAACATCAAGCCTCAGTAATGTATCGAAAAATCCTTGATCAAATGGAGCCGGGTAATAGACATCATTTCCGGCTTGGCCAACGTTCGTCAGATGATCATGCGCGAGTACGTTCATCTGCCCCCTTCGCTCAAGCACTTGATCAAATGGTGCTCGTAAATCTGCTTTTACGGCATCGGAAACAATTATTTCTTTAGCTTTTGATTCATCCTCAGTGAAGGCTTCGATAACGTCCGCGTCCGCACCATACAGTCCCCCACCAATCTCGTAAGCAGTTCCTTTGTGTAATCCAATGCCAACCTGAAGTGGAAGTGACTGCAT
>DAORIP010000031.1:0-6366 GCA_035438565.1 bacterium
AAGGCATCATCACCGCTCCACACGCAATTCACATTTGCTATTGCCACACTCCTACCCGCTACCTGTGGTCTGATACGGAAAGTTACATTGCAGAATTACGAGCGCCACGCTTTGTAAAGGCTGCATTGCCACTCCTTCTCCACAAACTTCGAAGTTGGGATCAACTCGCCGCCAATCGCGTAGATCATTTCATTGCAAACTCGGAAACCGTCGAACGACGCATCCAAAAATACTACCGCCGTGAAAGCCAGGTAATCTACCCACCGGTTGATATTGAACGCTTCTCAATCTCCACAGAACCAAAAACCTATTTTTTGGCAGGCGGCAGATTAGTTGCGTATAAACGCTTCGATCTTGTGGTTGATGCCTTCACAAAGCTTGGTAAACCGCTCAAAGTGTTTGGCACAGGCCCTGAGCTCGCCGACCTCAAAAAGCGAGCCGGACCAAACATCACCTTTGTCGGCCGAGTATCTGACGATGAACGAGCACGATTATTTGCAAACGCTATCGCATTTATCAATCCCCAAGAGGAAGACTTTGGTATTACACCGGTGGAATCAATGGCCTCTGGAAGGCCGGTTATCGCGTACCGACGCGGAGGTGCGATTGAAACGGTCATCGATGGTGTCACTGGGGTCTTTTTCGATGAACAAAGCTGGGAAGAACTGGCAGATGTCGTGTTGCATTTTGATGAGCGACAATTTAGACCAGAAAAAATTCGTGCGCACGCAGAACAGTTTGCTACCCGAATTTTTCGCAAGCAAATTTATGATCTCGTTCACAAACTCTGGCGCGAACACGATCAAAAAACCCTAGGCTCCGCCTAAGCACCTCCCCGCCGACTCTTCCGCCTATGCGTATCGCCATTGACATCCGAGCGCTCACCGACGAACGAATGACTGGAGTTGGCGTTTACACAAAAAATCTCGTGGAAGTCTTAGCCGCCGACAATCCAGATGACGAATTTGTCGTATTCGCCAGCGGCTCAGCCAGCATTCTCGGACATTTACCAAAACTCAAAGGCTCTAACATAACCTGCGTCACGCTCCCTCTGCCAAATCGACTTCTATCATTGCTCATGCTACTACCGGGAGGACCGACGCTTGAGCATTTTCTTCCTCAAAAACCTGACGTCTGGGTCTTCCCAAAATTCAACATCTTTAAAACTGCTCTCCCCTATTTTCTCACTGTCCACGACCTGGCTTTTGTTCATTTTCCTCGATTCATCACTTTAAAAGAGCGCATTTATCACCGGATCATTAAGAGCCGAGAACAAGTCGCCCGAGCCGAAGGAATTTTAGCCGTATCCGCCAGTACCGCCCAAGATCTTGAACACACATGGCATATTCCACACGCAAAGATCCACGTAACGCCGCTTGGAGTAACCCACGAAATTTTCACCCCACGAGAACAGCCGTCAGATAAAACCTATCGAGCCACCTACGATTTAAATCGACCGTACATTTTAGCGCTCGCCACACGCGAACCAAGAAAAAATTTGGAATCGGTCATTGAAGCATATGTAGCTTTCCGATCTCAAGGCGGAGAAAAGCTTCCGCTTGTACTCTCTGGAACACTCGGCTGGAAAACATCTGCTCTTCATAGACTAATTGCAGATAGCGGCCATCAAAACGACATTCTCGTGCTCGGCTACGTGCCAGAAAAACACAAACCCGCACTGTACCGTGGAGCAATATGTTTTGTTTTCCCCTCATTTTATGAGGGCTTTGGGCTGCCAGTTGCAGAAGCCATGGCATGCGGCACGCCCGTCATTACAAGTGCCACAAGCTCACTTCCCGAAGTCGCACAAACTGCAGCCATGCTTATTGATCCGTTTAATGTCAATGACCTTACCGCAGCGCTTCATCAACTCCTCAATCATGAGCATAGCCAAAACTTACGCAAACAACTGAGCAATAAAGGTGCGGCAATAGCACAGATATTCACCTGGCACCGAACTGCAATCAAAACAAGAGAAGCCCTGAATACATTGACAAAACTGAATTAAACGCGTAAAAATGGCACGCTCACCGTGGGGGTAAACCATGAGCAAAAAGGCCACCTCAGAAGGTGGCAAGGACCAACTGAGCTGCTCGCAGTGCGGAGCACCCATCCCGCATGGCGGTGACTGCGTCAAGAATGCCAACCCGCGTGTTGGCGACACCGATCTCCGCTGTCGGAGTGCCGAGTGCGATCCCGGTGATGCCTTTCGCGTGCTTGGCACGTGGAACGGCTACCGCTTCGTACGCATTCCCGCCGATCCGCCCTCGTCGACTCGCTGATTCAAGCAGAAGCTTGATCAGCGAGTCTTTTTATTCAACAACCGTACCCTTACCAGCGGCAAAGGTGTCCTCAGGAACTTCTGTAGTACAGGTATCAGCCTGAGCCTCAACTAAGCTATCGGTTGCCGCATCCGTTGCACTTAAAACACTACCGGAAAGGAGTTTTACAAAAGTGGCAATATCTTCTTCGCCTGGAATAAGCTTAACGGTAAACTCAGCACTCGCGCTTTCATTCATTGGTAAAGTCGCAATATCCCACCGCACTGTTTGTGTAGCGGCGTCAAACTGCACATTTCCAGTAGAAGTGAGAATTCGATCATCCCAAGTTACGTCAGGGGGTATGGTTGCTGACACTGAAATATTCTCAAGCTCATGCACCGCCTTATCAATCTTCCAATACACGCGATACGTAGTTGCCTCTCCTACTTTTGGCGGTAACGGGCCCTCACCAATCGGTGCGCCTGTCTCAGAATAAAATCTCGCCGTAGCTGAAAGGTCAGCACTGGCTTTCATGCTAATTGGGAATGGCGGAGTTTGCACCTTGTTGTCACCATTCGTTACAAAAGCAGTAACATTCCAGGAATCAACGTCTGTGGATATCAACTCTGTTTTAACCGGGAAGGATAAGTTAAAAGTCTTTTTCTCTCCGGGCTTGAGCGTGCCAACAGTAGCGGCATCAAAGGCAATCCCGGCCGCGGTAAGTTTTCCTCCGGCTAATGCCGCCGATTTCCAAACAAGTGGCACTCCGGAGTCAGGCTTGAAATCGAGAACAAAACTCGTTCCATTAATCTCCGTATCACCGGCATTTTCCAAACGCAGACTTAAACGCAATGTCCCTCCAAGTTCAGTTGTAGCTTTATCGCTATTCCCATTTACAACCAGTGTGGTTTGCAAGTCACTACCCGTAACATCCGTAAACCACTGCGCACTCACCTGAGTAAGTTGACGATCACCTTCTGGAACACTCGTCACGATTCCAAATTGTCGGATATCAGCGGCATCAGCGGCGAAGGCACCGGTCCAAGACAGTTCAGTCACTCCATCTGGAGCCAAATCCGGCAGCGTCCATTCCGCGTCAGCTCCCGGCACTAACGCTGGCACACTCTTCGCGAGCAGGAATCCTTCCGGAAGTGCAAGCGTGATATGCGGCGCCAGGATGGTTTGAATGCCTGTGTTTTTGACTGTAGCTGTATAGGTCAATTCTTGGCCAGGTACAGCTGTTTCCGGACCCTTCACTTCAAGCGTCAGCACGCTACTTAACGTATTCACCGTAGCTGTAGCAATATCGCTAAAATTTGAATTAAAATTTCCCGGTCTGTAAGCAGCTAAGGCCTGGATATTCGTAGTCGTAGGTACAGTGCTCAGCCACACACCCTCAAGTACAAGTTGACCATCTGAATGCGATCCTAGACTTCCAATATTCCAAATCAATTCGTCTGCATCCGTAGGCTCAGGCTGCGCCATTGAGAGCGCAAAGGCAGCAGGAAGATTGATATCAAGCTCCAAAGCCGCTAACGGCGTCCGACTTGGGTTAGCGTAATGCACAATAATCTGCATTTTCTCACCGCTCTTCACTTCTGCCGGCGCCTCGACACTCATAGTAAGCGGCTTGCTCGTGGTTGATTGAGCAAAATACGTGGTGTACACAAAAAAACCACCAAAGGCCAACATGGCGACAAGTGCCAGCATGAGTACCAAACGCGTGAGCAACCGTGTCACCCGAGAACCGTCTCGTTCTACAGTGTGTAAATCACTCCGGTCGTCACCATAAATTGCCTGCAATCCCTCCTCTATCACTCGGTCTTCCTCACTGAACTTTTCAGACGCGTGCTTTGTGTGTGATTTCGCCGAAGATTTCCCCTCTTCTCGAGAATGCTCATGTGGGGTATGCCCCGGGATGTGCTCATGACGCATGGACATAGGCCAACACGGGTAACGAATCAATTCCGCTCAACGACCCAACCAAGGTAATGATCTGTAGCATTGGAGACTTGCACGTCTCCGGTAGAAATTTCGCCGGCAGAACTCCAGAGAACATCCATGTTTTTAGGGAAATGGATATTTACCTCCGTGTTTCTTGAAACTACTCCCGGCTGCTTCTGGACAAACAAGGTGTACTCACCTAATTCAGGTAGGCCAAGCATTTGTTTAGCATACTCAAGCGTTCCCATGTCTGTATCCGGAGCCAAAACAGTAACCGGCGTCTTATAGGTAAACGTAACCACCTGTGTCTCTCCAGAGGCGGTCTGCATCCAGTTTCCAAATACGGTCTTGCCATCTTCCTGCCAAATATCCGTCCCAGAAGCTGAATCCTTTTCTACATCCTGCATGTGGAGTTCAAGATCAGCATCCACCGCAAGAGGCACATCTGGTGTCTCGAATAGCTCATCAGCTGGAATCTCAAAGCCGCTTGCAGAAACTAATTCGCTATCACGCGGAACATAAATACGCAGATAGTCGACATTATTGCTACCTGAGAAAAGAGCTGTCTTCATGCCGCGATGGGTTTTAGTGATAGTTACCGTGTGTTCAAGACTTCCGTCCGGACCAATAGCAACATCAACATGCACATTCTGATCAATTACTCCGTCCGTCTTACCGCCACCAAGGTTTGTATTCACAACCATCAAATAATCTCCGTTTGTTTGCTTCACTGCGCCAGACCAACCCAAACTCTCAATTGAAGCCTGGAGATCATTGTCTCTAAAATTCAATAAAATATCTTTTTCTTGCAACCCTTTCGCAACCAGGTCAATAACCGCCATAAGTGTCTTGGTATCCGCGGTCTGCATGCGTTCAAGCAAAATAGGTGCCAAATCCCCAATTACTTCTTTTGGAGCATTGTCCACCCTATCGTATTCCAGCTCTACAATCTTCTGAGTTTCGAATACAAAATTTTCCGCATCAAATGTGCGACCGTATTTTGGCATTTCAACCGGCCCCAATAAACGCAATAACTCGGCCACGAAGGTGGCGTTGACCGCTACAACACCGTCCACTGTCGGTCCTCCGGATTGGGAGTAGAACCAACGCATTTTTTTCGCGGAACTTGGAAAATCAGGGAACCAATTAGCATCTTGGAACTCCCATCGTGCTTTCAAAAGCTGAAGCGGTCCAGGGGCTGCTACATAGGCCTGAAGTTGACCCTGGACATCGTAGGTGCCACCAGATGGAACAAACATGCGCGCCACTTCCCCGCGATCAATATCCATTTCTGCAAAACTACCCATAAATCCTCCCGTTGGGCGAAGCTCCGTATTATTCTGAAATACAGCTAGATACCGCATCTTATCTTCCCCTCCCAAAATCATGCTTAGCGTATCCACAAAATGCACATACTCTTCCATGGATGCAGCTACTTGTGGCGCGCGCTCTTGTAGTTCAATTACCGATTGAGCATATTCTTCCGGAATCACAGACGGATCAACGTGCGTCAATGCCTCCGCAGCTGCCTGCGCATGCGGTAATGCATTTTCAATATAAGCTCCGAGCAGATCCAACTTACCTGACAACTCGATCGAATCTTTATCAGACAAATCATGTGCAGCCGTACTCATGATGGCGGCTGTATCAGATAATTCACGACCCGCCGTAACCAATGATCGAGCAGACTCAACCGTCCGATCTGTCTCTGGAATAACGCTCGCTAAAGCCGCTACACCGATATTCAAATCATTGAGTGAGGACTCTGCTTCAGCAAAACCTTGAGCAGCAGCATTGAAATCCTGCCCAGCGCTATCAAAAGACTCACTTGATAATGACGTCGCGCCACGTAAGAATGTTGCAAGTGCCGCTTTACTTGCAGACTCAACTTCCCCACCATGCGCACGCGTGTCCGCAAGCACTTGAAGCGCATGAAGTGGCAACACGGCCGCTAATGCTAAACCGACAAATGCAGCCAAAGCCCGCTGCCAACCATTTCCGCGGCGAACAAAGACTTCAACCGCCGGAATATCATTAGCCTCTGAGGGAACCAGCGTGGTCAACTCAGCACGCAGCTCATCGATCATCACAACTGGGGCAGCTTCCGCCCGAACTTCAATGACCGGAGTAGTTTCAAAAGCCTCAACAACATCAACCGCAG
>DAORIP010000032.1:0-5964 GCA_035438565.1 bacterium
ACCCTTCCTTCCAGAAGCCGGAAGGCTGCATCGACTGAGGCGCCGCCTCAGTGTGCAAACGAAAGGACCCCTCTACCGCTGTAGATGGGGTCCTTCTTCATTTTTACTCCGTGCTTCTGCGTTTTCGTTGTGGAATGCCGGATTGCTTACCGCGTAAAGTTCGATGATAGGCACCTGCAAATCGATGCGCTTCATCACGAGCTTTTTGGAAAACTTCTTTGAAGGCGCTCGTCACCCGTCTGAGCTCGGAATTACTCTTATCAAACACGAGACGATCTTGTTTTCGATCAAAGCCCTTTGCGATCCCAACCACCGGAATATTCACCTTGAACTCTCGGAGCACCTGTTCAACCCTGTTCACCTGACCCTCACCGCCATCGATGATCAACAAATCCGGCAACGGCCAGGCTTCCTTTTCTTGATTCGTACCAGGAAGTCGTGCTAAACGGCGACGCATCACCTCTTCCATAGCACCGACATCGTTGGCGCCCTCAAAGCCCTTAATACGGAATTTGCGATACTCATTTTTGCTTGGTTTACCGCCTTCGAAAACGACCATGGAGGCAACGTTCGAGGTGCCCGAAATATTCGCGATGTCATACGCCTCGATGCGTCCAAGTGCGTTGATGTGACCAACCACAGGTTCCGGTAATTCGTAGGTGAACTCATCGCGCATCAAGAGCCCGATATCCTGAATGTGTTCGAGGGCAAACACGCGATCCCGAAGTGAGGCCGCGGCTTCGTAATTCTTTTTCCTCGCCGCCGCGGCCATTTCGCGCTTGAGTTGGCGCAGCAACGCGTCTTTCTTGCCCTCAAAGAACAGCATCAACTTCTTGATGTTGCGGCGATAGCTCTTCTTGTCAATCATGCCCGAACACACACCTGGGCATTTGCCGATCTGGGCATCAAAGCAGGGCTTAGCATATTGCTTCGCACGCTCCCCCTTCGTTAAGGGGGAGTTAGAGGGGGTTGGAGGGTTGCAGGTAGACCAAGGAATAGACCGACGAATTAAATCGAGAGCTATCTTGAGTGATCGCGAACTTAAATATGGACCATACACAGCCAGAAACTGTCGACGAGCCTTAGCAGATAAGTTCTTTGAGAAGGGCTGAATGCCAATGCGCTCCAAGTCGAGCCCACGCATGAGCACAGGCTTTGGGAAATCTTCATTCGTAATACACAAGTAAATAAAACTCTTGTCATCACGGCCAAGAATGTTATACGGCGGCTTATTGAGCCTAATCTGGTTCGCCTCAAGCACGAGCGCCTCAATAACTGTCGGCACTTGGGTATATTTAATCTCTGCAATCTTACTCACAAGCTCGGCAGTGCGTGGATGCTTATCATTCCCCACGAAATACGACCCCACCCGCTTTTTCAAGCTCGTGGCCTTGCCTACATACAACAATTTTCCTTGATCGTTGTAATAAAAATACACGCCCGGGGCATCCGGAAGTTCACCGTGCAAAATTTTTACATAGGAAGGAATCATACACTTTTGACAGTTTGCCAAATTTTTGCTAATCTTGCACGTTCGTTAGACCTCATCTGGAGATATTCATGTCCGACGCTGCGCATGAGAGTAACGAAAAGACGAAAGTACAATTCGATCTGAGACAGGCCGACGTAACTCGGTTTGACTCGCTCATCCCGGAATTTTTTGCGACTCGCGCCGAATTCCTCCGCCGCGCCATTCGCCTCATTCATTTCCTGATCACAGAAACAGATGTGAAGAGAGGCATGACCGTGACGATGAAGGATGGCAGCAGTAAAACCATTCTCATCGAGTCCGGCCTGTAGACGCTACCCGGAACCGTTCGCTTCGTGACCACTGGTCCGGAGCGAATATTTTTTTTCATTCCAAAATCACCCCATGATCAAGAAGAAACTGCGTTGGATCAAGCCACTTACTTAAGGATGATTGTTTGGTTTCAAAACCTTTATAACGAATATCGTTACCCTCGTACACTGCAAAGTGTAAATGCTTTCTATCGCCGCCGGAGGCTTCCGAATGATCAGCCGCAAGTTCGCCAAGTTTTTGACCGCGCACCACGTGGTCCCCTGGCTTTACGCTGACGGTGGCGATATCAAGATGACTATACACCGCCCGGACATCGCCGTGATCAATGAGTACGTAACCACCATGACCCTCCATATTCTGCGCCTTCACAACGTCCCCCTCCATAATTGCGAATACCGGCACGCTGCCAAGTACATCTGCATATTCAATGTCATCGCCAGTGTGATACCCACGAACACGATCTTTCACATACACGCCAAACGGACGGGTGGTTTTCCGAGCAGCGTAGTCGGCTACCGGCACCACCGTCTCCACACTATCCACAAAAACATAATCTGTGGGCGGCAATTCAATATCCGCAGCCGTGATCGGCTCAGACAAACACCCTGACCCAAGCAATACCAATCCCGATAATCCCAAGAAGATCCAACGCGACATACTAGTTTTTGTCTTTTGCCAAGATTTCACGCAAATACTTTCCAGTGTGACTCCCAGCCTTTCTGGCAATATCTTCTGGCGTGCCAACAGCCACCACCGTTCCTCCACCGTCGCCGCCTTCTGGACCCATGTCGATCAACCAATCAGCGGTTTTGATCACATCCAGGTTGTGTTCGATGATGATCATGGAGTTACCCTTATCGACAAGCTTATGCAGTACCTCGAGCAACTGCTTCACATCATCAAAGTGCAAACCCGTCGTTGGCTCGTCAAGGAGATAGAGGGTGCGGCCCGTCTGACGCTTTGAAAGCTCACTCGCCAACTTGATGCGCTGCGCCTCACCACCCGACAACGTGGTCGCTGACTGGCCGAGAGTAATGTACGACAAGCCGACTTCGTTCATGGCCTTTAACTTATCGTGAATCTCTGGCACGTCTTTAAAGAACTCGAGTCCGACCTCTACCGTCATGTCCAACACGTCAGAGATGTTTTTCTCCTTAAACTGAACCTCAAGCGTTTCTCGGTTGAACCGCTTACCCTTACACACCTCACAGGTGACATACACCGTTGGCAAGAAGTGCATCTCAATTTCAATCACACCGTGACCCTCGCAATGATCGCAACGACCACCGGGGACGTTAAAACTAAAACGTCCTGGTTTGTAACCACGGAAACGCGCCTCTTCTGTGGCTGCGAATAATTCACGAATCGGCATCCAGGCCCCGGTATAGGTAGCGGGGTTCGAACGTGAAGTGCGACCAATAGCGCCCTGGTCAATGAGAATAGCCTTATCGAGATACTCAAGTCCAAGCACTGCCTTATGTTTGCCTGGATCATTTTTGCCGCCGTACAGCTTTTTAGAAATCGCCTTGTACATGACGTCGTAGGCTAAGGTCGATTTCCCCGATCCGGAAACTCCCGTGACGCAAACAAATTTACGCAACGGAAAATCGACATCTACATTCTTCAAGTTGTTCTCAACCGCGCCACGAACTTTAATGGCTCCAGCATCTTTTACCCGTCGCTCCTTCGGGACTTCGATCTTCAGATCACCGCGCAAATATCCAGCGGTACGGGATTTCTTATCCTTAAACACCTCAGGCGTCGCCCCGGCGGCTACCACATGACCACCATGAACGCCAGCGCCTGGTCCAATTTCAACCATGTAATCTGAACGACGAATCGTGTCCTCATCATGCTCAACGACAAGCACCGTATTGCCAAGATCACGGAGATTTTCAAGTGTTTCAATCAGACGTTCATTATCGCGTTGATGCAAACCAATCGTCGGCTCATCAAGCACATACATAGCGCCAACGAGGTGTGAACCAATCTGTGAAGCGAGACGAATGCGTTGTGCCTCCCCACCGGAAAGCGTACCGGCAGTACGGTTCAAGGTGAGGTAATGCAAGCCAACGTCGAGCATGAACCCGAGTCGGTTTTCAATCTCTTTCAAAATTGTCGCTGCGATTTCTTTTTGGCGATCCGTCAACTGCAGTTCTAATAAAAACTTAATCGACTCGTCAACAGACATAATTGTCATGCCAACGATTGACTTGCCGCCGATATACACATGTAAAGCCTCAGGTCGCAAACGCGCGCCATTACACACTGTACAGACTTCATCGGAAAACAAATCAACTGTGCCAAGACCCGAACAGGCCTGACAAGCACCGTAGGGACTGTTAAATGAGAACAGACGCGGCTCGATTTCTGGGAACGAGAAGCCATCATCCGGACAGCTAAACTTTGATGACAGCAAACGCTCTTCCCCATTCGGGGTGAGAATCAGTGCGAGATCACCGCCGCGTTGAATAGCTTGCTCAAGGGCGTCGGCGAGCCGTTGACGCGTATCTTTATTGAGTTCAGCTACCGCACTCGCTGGTAACGTATCAATAACAACTTCGATGGTGTGCATCTTATAACGCGAGAGCTCGACTTTCTCGCTCAAACGATGATATTTGCCATCGATACGTACTTTCGCAAAACCTGCATTGTAGAGATCGTAAAGCAATTGATAATACTCACCCTTACGACCACGAATAATTGGGGCCAGGATAACAACCTCTTCGCCTGTGCGTCGCATTCTCCCCCTCCCTGAGAGGGAGTTAGAGGGGGTCTTCACATCGCGAACGACAATGTCCACCATTTCATCGATGGTAAGTTTTTCGATCTTACGGCCGCACTTTACGCAATGAGGTTCACCGATACGGGCATAGAGCACGCGCAAGTAATCGTAAATTTCGGTAATGGTTGCGATCGTTGAGCGTGGATTACGCGAATGCGCCTTCTGGTCAATCGAAATAGCTGGCGACAAACCTTCAATTTCATCCACGTCTGGCTTTTGCATGTTGCCCAAAAATTGCCGCGCATACGCAGACAATGATTCCACATACCTGCGCTGGCCTTCCGCAAAAATCGTATCGAACGCCAAAGACGACTTACCCGAGCCCGACAGGCCAGTAAAGCAAATCAGTTTATTTCTTGGCAACTCGAGCGAAATATTCTTCAAGTTGTGCTCACGCGCCCCTTTGATGACAATTTTATCTTGCATATGTTAGAGTTACGCTACTGATTGGAGACCTAATGTATGACCCACTCGATCATCGCCCTCTTGAACTGACCCCGGAACAGCTAACTGCGATCATCATCGAGAATCTGATCACAAGTGCGGTCACTCGTGCATCTGTAGTGAGAAATTGGCTACCCGAGCGTTCCGAAGTGGAAGAAACCAGACTTCGCGATCGCCTCGGCGTCATCCAGGCTGGGCAACCTTCCCCGGAACAAGTCGCGATCCTGAATGGTCTCGCACAGTTCCTCGGAAGTGAGGAATGGCAGGTCGGCATGGGTGGCGCAGGTTCGGCCGTCATTCGGATCGATCCTTTCGTCGATCCGCCGTCGGGACACCCCGCTGGCAACACAGACGCGTCTTCGGAGACTCGGCAAACCTCGAGTAGTTTTGTCGGGGATCCCATCTATCATTACGATCCGGAGATCGATGCTCTCATCAGGGCACGAAAAGCCCCGGGTGATCCTCGACAACCGCCGTGGTGGCCGTCTGTCGAGACTCCGACCGCACCGGTTACTCCACCACAACCGAGCCTCAGGAAGTCGACGTGACGTCTGCTTTCTTGGCCCTTCGTCCGGCTCCCCGCTTCTTGGGGACCGGACTTCCTGTTTTTGTAGCCAACTCGTTTTCAAGCAGTACAATCTCATCCCGGAGAATTGCGGCCGTCTCGTAAAGCAAATTCGCAGCCGCCTCTTTCATCTCCTGCTTCTTATCCCGAATCACTTCTTCAAGCTCCTTTGGGCTGGCGCTGATTTCAATGTTAAGAATTTTCTTGGTTTCTACTTCTGCAGTTGCACCAAGCATGGCACGAATATCAGAGATCTTCTTGTTAATCGTAACTGGCGTAATGCCGTTGGCTTCGTTGTACTCCAGCTGGATTTTACGACGACGCGCAGTTTCACTGAGCGCTCGGTCGAGCGAGCCGGTCATGTGATCG
>DAORIP010000033.1:0-5864 GCA_035438565.1 bacterium
GTTCCCGCCGACACCACTCCAGGAGCTGGAACGGTCTCGGGGTCAACCGGTGGAAGTGAAGTCGATTGCGCCGGAGGAAGATCAGATACCTGAGGTTCAGACGCGGGTTGACGCGTAGCTAAGTAGAGGAGGATAGCCAGAAGAACTAAAACTACGACAGCGACGATGACCTCTATTTTTTTTCGAGATGGCATACTTAAGCGTTAGGTTTCTCTGGACCCGAAGCTGCAGTTAGCGACTTCTGGAATTCTTCTCGAGCACGCTCCTGCTCAAGTAACTGCTGAGGATTAGTGGTGATAATCTGATCTTCAGTATATGAGGCAACTACTTTCATGGCAGCGTGCTTCTGACCTGCAAAGAAAATTCCCTCTCCCACCGCAGCTTCAAGCAGCAAATACTTCTCACTCTCTGTGAGATTAAAGGTCTTTGCAACAACATCAACTCCAGCAGAAGACTGCTTCAAAAGCATCTGGATGGAAGAGTTGGTCACGATCGCTTGACCGTACTGTGAAGATAAGAAATCGTTAACGTCCTGCGTGATGGTAGTAACTCCTAGATAGTATTTACGCGCACGCTTCACAAGGGCAAAGATAAACTTGGCCGAATCCTGATTTTGCATGAGCCACCATGCTTCATCGATACACAGGATGCGTTTCTTGCGCTCCGAGCGAACAACATTCCAAATGTAGTTCACAATAGTGTAAATCGCCATTGGACGCAGTTCATCCTCAAGATCACGGACAGAAAATACCACCAACTGGTTACGCATTTCTACCGTAGTTGGTGAATTGAGAAGCCCAGAGAAGGTGCCGTTCGTAAATTTCTGCAAACGCGCTACAAGGTTTGCCGCCCCTTCCATACCCTCAAGAACATCAAGTAAATCATCAAGAATTGGATATTCCGTGATTTCTGCCAGCGACGGCAAATCAGCGGTGATATCTTTTTTCGCATAGGCCTCAAGGAGCGCGCGATCCAAAATACTGTCTTCTTCCGGCGTAAAACTCAGCACCCCCGTTTCTCCCATTGGTTTTCCGATCATGATACGGAGCAAACCCTTAAGCGTAATCACGGCGCTTCGCAAAATATCCTCAACGGAAGTCTCTTCCCCCTTTGGCCGTGGCAAATCAAACGGATTCACTTTAGCTGCCGAGGCGAGCGATACGTTCACAAAAGTACCGCCAACAGCGTCAGTCAGCTGCCGATATTCCATTTCAGGGTCGATAACAATAACATCCGTCCCCATCATCATGGAACGCAGAATTTCAAGCTTCACTGTGTAGCTCTTACCGGCTCCGGAGGTGGCAAAGACAACCGCGTTGGCGTTTTGCATGGAGAATCGATCAAACAAAACCAAGGAGTTGTTGTGACGGTTAATTCCGTACAAAATTCCGTTATCACTCGTCACGTCAGAAGAGGTGAACGGGAATGATGACGCAATCGGCGAGGTATTCATGTTAAACGTAATCATGAGCTCGTCGTTGCAGAGTGGTAACGTTGAGTTGAAACCCTGTTCCGTTTGGTAAAAACCGCGTTTTGAGTAAATCAGTTTGGTTCCAAAAATCGATTCAATATTCTCCGTACGCTTATCCAGTTCATCTTTGGTTTTGGCGTAAATGGTTACGTAAAATGTGAATTGGAAAAAGTGCTCAATGCCTTGCGTGAGATCATCTCGGAGCTGTTCAACATCACGTAAAGCCGTTTCTCGGATTGGGTCGCGAGGCTTACCCGTTTCATTGTCAGATACAATTTGCGCCTCAAGTACACCCACTTTGTCTCGTAATTGTTTCAAAATAATCTCAGCCTTAACTGGATAGAAAAACATTCCGACATCAATAGTGCCCTTGTAATTAATGATTGGTGATCCCCAACCAATTCCTACGTAGCGCGGGTAGGTGGTCACAAAGAGCGTACGCACAAACACATCTCCGAGCATAAGGTGCGTTGGCTGAACCTCAAATGCTGCCGGAGCGATCAAGTCACGAACCGAAATGGTACCGCGCTTATAAACACGCTCTTCTTCAAGTGTGGTCTTTTCCTCCAAAGCCTTTAGTTCCTTTTCTGATAAAGGCTTTTTGATAACAGGAGCAGCTGCGGCCTGCTGTTTCTTTAGTTGTTCGAGATCAAAGGCCATACAGCTTAAAATTTGTTGTCGACTTGAAGCTTATTAATATCAACAAGTTTTTGTGTATCCAAAACCTGAGGGTTGTAGCAAGTGTAATACAGCTCAATCAAACTTTGCGTATCAAGCATGGCGGTTTGGAGTCCCATGCTTTGCAAACCCGCTGAAACGTTGGCTACGCGTTGCGTGAGCGTTGCCTTGCGATCATTAAACTGCTTAGCGTTGAGTTTCAAAATCTTTGCCGGCGAAAGCGATGAGGACAGTCGAGTGATGAAACCCTTACGTTTATCGCCTGTTTCGCTTGGGTCAAAAGGGATAACTACAAAAAATTGCTTCTGCATGATCTCTCCGAGATCAACAAGTTCCTTTACGAACGACATGTAGTCCCTAATCTGCGACCGCAACAATTCATTCTTAATAGTCTCTTCCTGCTTCTTGAGATTGTCCATGTAGCCATCAATATTCATGCGTCGTGATTGAATCACCACCTGAATAGGATGCTCAAGGCTATTTAAAAACTGCATGTACCCTTGAACCGTAGCCTGCTGCTCATCTTCACTCTTCAGGGCAAAGTTAATACTTGAAACCAACAGGACCGCTCGCAGCGTGCCGTCTTTCATGATTACAACATCTTCTTTGATCTCAGCGATATCAAGATAGCGCTGTGTTGGAGGACCAACTTTAGGTTTTGCGAGTTTGTTTTTGGCCATATTAGAGTTGATCTTCATCGCCCTCGTATACACCGCCCGTGTTTACCACCATGGAGAGCTCTGACAAACGGGAACGTTCCAGGGGCTTCTTGACGGCTCTTACGGGAGCTTCAGTAATCTCCTCTTTCTTCATCGCTACTCGCAGATCCGCATCTGTAAGTGTCTTATCCCAGACCCGCTTTCCTGGTCTACGTAATGTCTGAATGACGCTGATCACCATGTAATGAAAAGGCTGCCCATTTACTTTCGCGAATGCGAAGGCAATACCAATCGCGAGTGTAGGTACGCCAAGTAAAATAACAAACAAAACATTTAAAAATACTCGATAGATCACGAACTCAAGCAAGAGAGTACCGAGCATGATCACAAATTGCCGAGCCGTAATTGGGCCAATGATTTTGGCTTCAACGTCAAGAAATTGGGGCACGACAAATTGATTGCGCGGCATACCCCGATTATAACATGTACGGACAGGTCAATAGCCCGTCCGTACGACTAAAATCGAATTCTCGTATTCAATAGCGCAAGCGCTTTGATTTCCGCAGGACTCAAGCTCTCCTTACCAGCTGCCCGACGCCGACTACTCACCTCTGGAAGTGCCAGACCCTGCGTCAACGCCTCTTCCGCGATCTGAAGATAGAGTTGATTCATAGGACTTTCGCGCCAAGCCAGAACACCTTTTACACGCTCTTCATAGGAAGTAGTTTCAAGCGTGGACAGTAAATCCTCAATTTTTTGACCTGCCTCAGCGGCATTACTTGAAAGTCGACGGAACTCTGTCGGTGACATCTTTCCTAATTGTTCGATTGGACCCGCTAGTCTTGCAGAAGTCACCACATCAACCACCTTACGCTGACCGTCTTTCGTCATAATCGGCGTACTCCCTACCGTGAGTTCGGCCTTGGCTTGCGGAATAGCCTGAAGATCAGCTTTGGTGAGCTTAGAAAAACGTTCGTCTGCCTGGGACTGAGCATCCGAAAGCGCATCATTGACTACAGATTTAGAATTCACGCTAGGAACTGCGGCTACACTTTGATACGCATCAACACCGGCACTCACCGCCTGCATCACGGTAGCTAAATCATTTCCCTTCAGCTCCCAATCGCGCTCAACGATATCTCGAGTTTGATAGATATCTCTGAGTCCTCGAATGGCTTTATCAGCCAGATCAGCAAAAACTTTGTCAGAAATCTTGTTTTTCTTGAGTACGGGCGCAGCCATTTCTGTAGCGGTCACCAAAGCCGAAGCAAACGTGGACTGCGTGGAAGCCGTTAGTTTTCTCACCACACTTGCCCGCTTCGCAGACGCCTTAAGTTCATTCGGGTCTACCTCGGGTTGCTCCCCCCTCTTCAATGAAGAGATCGCGGAGGAGGTTGATGATGCAGCCTGTTTGCGCTCCACCGGTTTTGGTGCGCTCACGACCGGCACCTCCGCAGTTAATTCATGTTGCGGAGCCACCTCAAGCTCCTGCTTCATCTGAGGCTCAGGCTGCACCGGCTCAGCTGACGCTGCTGGAGCCTCGACACTCGCCGCCGGAGAAGCCACAGGTGTAACCACGGGACTCACCGCCGCTGACGTAAGCTCTTTAGCGTGTGGCAAAGTTGCAGCTAACAAAGTTGTCGCCTGTTCTCCCGTCAGTCCAAGCCCGCCAATATTAAGCGAACGCGTAAAAAACGTTTTTAAAGACTCTTCCGACTTTTCACCAAGAACGAATTGCTGAAGCAGAAACAATAAACGCTTAAGAAGTACATCGGTCAGCTCGATTTCAAGCTTTTCGATCATCTCTTTTAACAAAGCGAGATTGTCTTGCTGATCTTTAGGTACACGCAATGTTGGGTAATCCGTAAGCTTTCCACCAAGTGCCGCGATCTCAGTCTCAATATTTGGTAAATACGCAGCCAACGGGAGAATAGTTTTACCCGCTAAATCGGCAGCCACTAAACGCGACTTGGCCTCATCTAAGCCAAAAGCCTCAGCCAGTAATGCAGGTAGTTGAGCCACGCCAATAACGTCATCAAGAATAGCGTTGATTAACTCTAAGAGCTCTTCAGAACGATCTTCAGGCAAACCGTATTGGCGAATAATTTCCGCAACTGCCTCATCAAAATCGGCCTCAAAAATATAATCGCTCACCGCTGGAATTTTCAGAAGATACCCGAGTGCCATAATATTCCCCCTTCACTCAACTTAGGTAGTTTTGTCCTCTTCCTCAGGCTCACTTGCAACGTCTACCGCGCCAGCGATGTTCGGTCGCTTTGCACCAACGATCATTGCGGCACGACCAACTTGCTTGTACAAATTCTGATCACCCTTACCTGGACGCTTCTTGCTCATGGTTACATAACTTTCAATAGCACGAGCGATAGTATCGACGTTTTCACGGATAGCTTGTCGATCTTTCTCTGTAACAGCATTTGCGAATTGTTCCGTCATACGCTTAAGCTCCTCAATCTTGGCAGTCCTAATGATTGCCTCTTTGATTGGGAGACTCTCTGCGTCCTTACTGTTGGCATAATTACTAAATTTGGATGCAAGACGAGGGTTCTTTTCAAGGACGCGACTAATACGGTCAACGTCTGGAGCATTAAGCATTTCGGCGTCTCCCGCCCCGGTTGTTCCAGTCGCAAACTGTACCTGTGGCTGAATACCGCTTTCGAGACCAGCAATATCAACCTGCAAGGTTTGGTTTACATCTAATTTACCGGCGGACAGCAATCCATTGGCATTCGCCTTGAATAACGACTGCGCAGCCTTTCCGTGATCATCAGCACCATCAGCAATTCGAGCAACTGACGTACCCGTCTGTAACAAAGCCTTCGTAAGCGCTTCGCCGTTCCCTCCCTGCAAATCGTTAGCGGTGATATTCGATGGTTTAATTCGTCCGGCCAGGATGCTCGCAGCTAACTGATCAGCCGTATAAGGCTGAACTTCACCGTCCTTAGTGGCGGACAAAGAATTAAATACATCACCCTTCTTAAGGGCATCGGCGGCCTGTTTAGAGTCGTAAACCGGAGGCAAACCAGCTCCAAGCGCCG
>DAORIP010000034.1:0-5795 GCA_035438565.1 bacterium
AGCAGTCGGTCAATTTGTTTGCCGGCCCAGCTTTGCTTTATGGTCGGCCGTGTGACGGGCTGATGATCTGTAAAATCCGGGATTTTTTGTGACGTTTGCAGGGCTTGTCGTTCGTGATTCGAGCGTATTGTTCTTGCGCGTTTCTCGGTGGCGATAATTGGTTTGTTTTCAAGTCCTTTAAGATACTTTTCCCAATAGCTAAATTCAGCATCGCTTACTTCTGATTCTTCGTTTACGTGCTCCCGTAACCTGGCAGTGTGGAGGTCTCGGTCAAGGCGACAGGCATCTGCGTATGCTGTTTCGAGAGCTTTATAGACTTCGAGAATCTTGAGGGATGAAGGATCTTCCAGAGTAAGGTATTTTTCAGCTGATTGAGCAGCATTGCGAAGATGCGCCCAGGCTTCTTTGGAACGTTCTTTCGTGGCTGCGTAGGTTGGAAGCGTTTCTCTTCGTGGTGCTGGAAATGACGTGTTGGCGCCTCTAGACTTTGCACCGTTTTTGAGGCGTTCAGCTTTAATTAGGGCTTGCTGCTGTTTGTATGAATCCGAATCGATTGTAGTTAGCTCACCAAGCTCTAGATCTGGGTCGAAAACTTCGCCATCGTGGAGCGGGGTCCAGAGTCTTGGATTGATCACCGTAATTTCAGGTTCTGAACTAAATTTGAGCAGGTCAATCTTGGAGCGAATGAGTTCGGTGATGGGCGTTGAGACGGTTTGTTCATAATCTTCTGAGCGCTCATTGCCTATAGCATAAAAATACTCGGATCGGGCACGAAGATTTTCAGCTTCGCGGTGGCGGGGGTTTACATCAAGATATTCGAGCATTTTTTGTCGAATATAAAAAGAAATAGCATTTTGAAGTTCAGCTTCAAGTAGGGCATCGTTCATGTCCCTGGATTGCTCGATTGATTTTTCAAAAGCAGACAGGGCTGCGGCTCTTAATATCTTGCCTTTATTTTCGGCAAAATACACATGTGCTTCTGCTGTGCTGAGGTCGGAATGTGGTGCGTATGCTAGTCGCTCCACGGCCTTGTCCCAGTGTTTGGCCGCAGCCTCTGCGAGAGGCTGAACGGCTTCTTCAATTGCGAGTTCGGTGGGGGTGAGGATTTCAAGTGATGCAGCGGGTGAGGTATCTCCAGTTTTTATTAAAAAAATGCTTTTATTCGTTTCTTCAATGCCAATTAGGGTGTGCGATTCTGGTATGCCGGCGGCATTTAATAATTCAACCTGTTGACCTACGCTGTACGTTCTACCTTCCAAAGCCTTTTCGAGTGCCTCACCCTTGAGGTTTATTTCAAAGGGATTTTGCTCGAAATTCTCCGATGTTCGCTTAACCTTAACAATTTCAGGGTTATTTCTCTGAAGTTGGCCACTTTCTCTGTCTAGCCTTGGTTTATACGCTGGTCCTCGTTCTACCATACGGGTAGTTTATTTGTGTGAAGTATACCTTATGGTTCAATGCAGACATTGACAAAAGTCATTTTTTACGCTAGTCTTAGCTCAGGAGGTGTTCCTTGGCTCACGGCAATATCATTGATCTGACCCCGCGGTTCCATGTCGAACTTTTTGGCATGATCGCCCGCGAGGTGCGGGCTCGTTTCGTCCCGGAGCGCGGCGCTCGGGGACTCAAGCCCGAGCAGTACCCGAACATCGCGGCGATTCTTACCGCCTACCTTCAGTCCATGTGTCTGGAGCTCGAGTGGGGAGACAAGGAATACGAATCCCTTGTGACCTGGCTTTTCGGTAAGTGCTACCGCGGAGTGCCGCTCATGGCGGGTGCCGACGCCACTCCGGAGGCGCGGGATTACGCCCTCCGGATCATCGAAGAAGGCGACGAGGACGAGCTCCATCGGTTGCGCATCATCGCGCTCCGTACGGACAAGAGCGTATCAGTGGGTTTCAGCACCTGCTCCGCCGGCTTGGCGGGTACGCTCGAGAACTCCTGGGGCGTCAGGCGTGATGATCTGGAGTGGGCGGTGGCCTTCGAGGCCCTCATGCTCATGTTCGTCGCCCGTTGGGTGCCGGACGCGGCTATTGCCGCCGGAGCCAAGTACAGCACCAACAACGTCTCCACTCGCGATACGCGCGCTGCCCCGGACGGGGCGGGCCGTCGCTAGGTGGAGACTGTAGAGAGACTAGTATCGTGGGGTCCGAAACGCGGGCCCCGGGATACCGGTCACAACGCACGAGCGGGCCCAGTCGGGCCCGCTCGTACACGTTTATAGGGGTTTAGGCGGCTTGTCTGCCTTCATCTTCTGCGGTTAACCGATCAAGTTCTTTGAGTTGCGCGCTTACAATATCGGCCTCGAGTTGAGCGGCGGCGCGCATGGTGTCCTGGTCTTCATCAAGATCTTCAAGCTGGTCTTGAGCGGACTGCAGTTTTCCTTCTAGAGATTCCCTCAGACTTTCTGCGTCTCGAATTTTGAGCATCTCGCTGACGATCTTCACCCCTTCCTGTAAACGCCTTTCTTTCATGGCTGCTGGATCAAAGCCTTTGTATTCGGTAGTGGCCTTAATTTCGCCCTGAGATCCCGCTTCAGCTACAGCAAAGGTGAGCTTCTCCTTCTTGGGGGCTTCATCGGGGATGAGCTCGAGATCAGCATCATCGAGTTCAATGAAATCCTGCTCTTTTTCTCGCAGTGCCGCGAGTGCCGCCTTGGCTTCTGCGAGCGCTTTTGGATCAACGTTTTTCATTTCAACACTTGGTTTGCGTGGTGCACCTTCGCGCATAGGGATATTTGATTACTTGCACTCTATGGTAATTGAGGGCAGAATTGATCGCAATTGTATGTACACAGGCAAACAGCTTCCAAAAATCATCGCTGTGGTGGGCCCGACTGCTTCTGGAAAGTCTGCGGTTGGTTTGGCGTTGGCTCGCGCTTTTGATGGGGAGGTGGTTGCGGCTGATTCGCGTACCATTTATCGCGACATGAACATTGGTACCGCTAAGCCCACCGGAGAACGGGTTTTGGGTGGCGATCTTCGACAAATGGCCGGAGAGAAGCCACTTATGGTGGAGGGGATTCCACATTGGGGGATTGATATCGCGGATCCGGATGAAGCGTTCTCCGTTGCTGAATATCAGACGTACGCCGACCAAAAAATCCATGAGATTCTTGAGCGCGGTCGCTTGCCGATTCTTGTTGGCGGAACGGGTTTATATATCCGTGCCCTTCTGGATCGCCCAAACTTTACCGAGGTTCCTCCAAATGAATCCCTTCGTGTTGAGCTTGCAACCCTTTCAAACGCTGAACTCATGACCGAGATCGCTGAACGTGATCCTGATACCGCCGCCACAATCGATGAAGACAATCGTCGTCGATTGGAGCGTGCCATTGAGATTTTACGGGCTACCGGCAAGACTTTGGCTGAAATACAGAGGTTCGATGCGCCAAAATATGCTGCACTTCAGATTGGTCTTGAGGTTGATCGCGAAGAACTGTATCAGCGGATTGATGAGCGGGTTGATGCCATGATTGCAGGCGGACTGGTTGATGAAGTACGAGGACTTAAAGATAAATATGGTAACAATGCTACGGCCATGACGGGGATTGGTTACCGGCAAATCGCTGAATTCCTCGATGGCAAGGTAAAACTTCGTGATGCAGTTACACGAATCAAATTCGATACCCATCATTACGCCAAGCGCCAGGAGACGTGGTTTAAGCGAGACCAACGAATTGTGTGGGTGCGCAATGCCAAGGAGGCTATTGAAGCTGCTCAAAAATTCTTGTAATCAAAAACTGAGGCCTAGGCCTCAGTTTTTGATTTACCCAAGAATGTTTTTGATCGCTTGTGCAGTCTTGCTCGGGTCGGCGTTGCCCTTACTAATTTTCATGACCTGACCTACCAGGAACTGCATGAGCTTGGTTTCTCCAGCTTTGTAACGATCAGCCTCTTTAGGATTTTCCTCAATCACTGTTTTCACCATGGCTTCAAGAGCTCCCATGTCGTCCATGCGGGTTGCTCCAAGTTCTTCCATGACGTGACTTGGATCAGCACCGTCGTCGAGCATTTTGCCAAGTACCTCTAAGCCTTTCGGACCGGTGAGCTTGCCGTCAGCAATGAGCGTAATGAACTCAGCGAAGTTTTCCGGTGACACCTTCATGGTACGAATATCGCTCTTACGTTCCTCAAGGAGTCCCATGAGTTTTGTAAGAAGCCAGCCAGAGAAGGTTTTAGTGAGTTTGGCACGGAGTTCAGTAACTTCTTCCGGGGAGGTATCTGGTCTTGCCTCAAGCCAGGCGCCCAGCTCACTTAAAGCGTTTTCAGCAAAGTCTGCCAAGGCCGGGTCTTCTACAATTATGCGGACGTCCTCAGCTTTAAAGCCGTATTCAGCCTTGAGTCGGGCGCGCTTTGCGGAAGGGAGTTCTGGCATGCGTGGCTTGAGTTCTTTGGCCAAGGATTCAAGTTCAAGCGGTGGTACGTCTGGTTCTGGGAAATAGCGATAATCCGCCGAGTCTTCTTTGGCTCGTTGTTCCTCGGTTACTTGTTTAGTGTCATTCCAGCCGCGGGTAAAGGTTTTTTCTGGCGGAGTGCCCGCTTCCCAAAGTTCTGTTTGGCGCTTGATCTCGTACGCAATAGCGCGTTCAATGGCGCGGAAAGAGTTGATGTTCTTGATTTCTGTTTTTGGTGACAGCACTGGAGATACGGGTAGGCCATTTTCATCAACCTCGCGCAGAGAAATGTTGACGTCGCAACGCATGTGTCCACGTTCAAGATCACCGTCACTGATTCCGAGCGTGCGCACGAGGAGACGTAATTCCTGGACGTAGGCCTTGGCTTGCGCGGAGCTTGTAAAGACCGGGGCAGTAACAATCTCACACAGCGGAGTGCCACCGCGGTTAAAATCGACGTAGGTTTTGCCATCTTCACCGTGAATATTTTTCGCAGCATCCTCTTCAAGGTGCATGCGCTCAAGGCGTACGGTCTTTGGTGATTCTCCTGGAATGTCATCAAGCTCAACCTCGCCTTCCGTCATGATCGGGAGATCGAACTGTGAAATTTGATAGGCCTTGGGAAGATCGGGATAGAAGTAATTTTTTCGATCAAACTTAGAGTGCGGCGTGATTCGTCCATTTAAGGCTAAGCCCAAAAGAACGGCCCAGCGTACGGCTTGTTCGTTTGGAAGGGGGAGAGTGCCGGGGTGCCCCATGCACACCGGACAGACGTTGGTGTTTGGTGGCAGGTTTTCTGAGTGCGCTTCGCACCCACAGAACATCTTGGTTTTGGTTTTGAGCTGGACGTGAGTTTCAAGTCCAATGACAGGTTGGAGGTTCATACAGTGCTGAGAGCGTACGACTTTTTAAGGGCAAAGTAAAGAAGGAGATGGTAGGTAGCGATGATTGGGATAAAGGGGAGTGCAATTAAGTTGAAACCGGTCTCAAGCCAGCTCGGCCAGGCACGAAGTGTGGGGAGGAGGTTGGTGGCGTCGCCTTGTAAGCCAAGTAGTATATATCCAAGGAATAGTCCTAAAACTATGCATCCGAAGAGGATCTCAATGGCCATAAGTCGGCCAAATACAGCCACGAACCTCCCTCTGACCAGTTCACGACTATGTGTAAGTGCCTGCCAAACCGTGTTCTGACCAAGAATGAGTTCTTGGGCCCCGAAAGCAGTCCATACCCAAATGAGGATTCCGGGGATGATAAAAGCGATCATTCCAAGACCTACGCCAAGAGCAATGCTTGCTTGCAGGAGAAAAAGAGGAAGGGATCTTTCCCAGGCGCGTTTACTTAGGGCTGCATAGTCAATGTGCTGGTATTCTTGCATGCCAATGCTAATTGAAATAAAAAG
>DAORIP010000035.1:0-5669 GCA_035438565.1 bacterium
ACCCGCCCCTGTGTGCAATACCCGGCGGTCTGCGTCCATATGCACACATATTGTACCACGCTGAAAATACTCGAGGTGGGGGGGTAGATATTAGTTATGAGATATTAGTAAGTTATTAGATTTTAGAAATTTGACTTAAACAATATGCAAACTGAATGGATCTAATATCTAATTTCTAGAATCTCTCTAATATCTCCTCACTAATATCTAAACCGCTAAAGCAATCCACTGTTCAATAGACAATTCTTCAGGTCGAGCGTGTTCTGAAAGACCCAGAGCGAGGAGTTTTGACTTAAGAACTTCAGAGGTTCCAAATCCAGCATCAGATAATGTTCTGTGCATTTGCTTACGCTTATGCGCAAAAGCTAATTTCGCCACGCCAATAACCGCCTCCGGATTGTCCGCTTTTACGTTTGGGGTGAGAGCAAGAACAATACTGTCCACCTTGGGTGGTGGCACAAAAGCCCCAGGCTTTACAGTAGCGACACGCTTTACATCCGCATACACCTGAACCGCCACACTCAAAATACTCATGTCACCAGGCTTGGCGAGCATCTTCTCCCCCACTTCACGCTGCAACATCACTACCTGACGCTTTGGCGGCACCTGAGCGGTCAAAGCCTGACGAATAATGGCATTCCCTGCATTGTACGGAAGATTTCCAATCAAAATCCAATCAGTCCCCTTGCTTCCAATCTCTTTCGCTCGGGCACCTATAAGCTCAGTGTAATCAACGTGCGCAGCATCGGCCTGAACAATCTTTGCCAGGGGGAATCTGGTTTCAAGATCGGGAATCAATTCCCTGTCCGCCTCAACTAAAATCAAACGATTGCCCAAAAATGCCAAGTGTTCCGTCAACGCTCCCCGACCCGGGCCAATTTCAACCACAATATCTTCAGCCTGAATAGCTCCGGCTGCAACAATCTTTTCAAGTACCGATTGATCCCGCAAAAAATGCTGACCAAAAGATTTTTTTGCAAATATCATAGTTCTACGACTACACATCGGCCAATTATCTTGACCCATCCTGAGACGAAGGTCGAAGGATCCGACACCAACACCTGGCTGCTGATTCTTCGCCGTCGCTCAGAATAGTTACAAGTTCGTGCGCACATCGATAGCCCCTCGGCGAACGATCTCCAGCTGATCGTCAATAATTTTTATCGTCGTTGAGGCCGGCACTACTGGCAGATCTCCGCCTTCGAGAATCGCATCCGGAGCTTCTCCTTCCGCAAATTCTTGTTCAATGTCCGCAATCGAGTAGAGCGACTGATTTCCGGAACGGTTCGCACTCGTTGCCACAAGTGGCCGCCCGAGTAACCTGGATAATTCGCTTGCTGCAGCACCTGAACTCTGACGCACAGACTGCGTACCGTCCGTTTCGCACCGCACAGAAACTGAAGAATCTGGAGTTCGCTTAGCTACAATATTAAGCGGGCCAGGCCAATGAGCAGTCGCTAGATCATTGATTTTTTGATTCGTAATAATAAACGCATCCAATGAAACGTTAGCAGGAATAATCAACGGCGTCCCCTTGCCTTCTGGCCTGCCCTTGATAGCAAACACGCGCGCCACAGCGGCGTCATTCGTAGCGTCGCAACCCAGTGCGTAAGAAGTTTCTGTGGGATAGATCAAAACTTCACCCCGGCGTAACCGCTCAACAGCCTCAGCAAGCGCAACCTTCTCGATCATACCTTCGCTTTGTACCACTTGAGCGTCTGCTTAAGGCCACGAGCTAAACGCATCTTTGGTTTCCAGGCAAATGCCTGTTTCGCCAACGCAGACCTTAAGGTTACCGCCTTCACCGCGTCTTTCACCTCTGGTCGAGCAATCGGTTCGAGCACAGATCCAAGCTCGCTAGCAATAAGTGCGTACAGATCTCGACTCGTGGTGCCTACTTTTGTTCCACAATTATAAATTCCTTTAGCCTCACTTTCGGCTGCCAGAATAAAGGCGTTTACGATGTCACTTACATGAACGTAATCGCGGATCGTCTGACCGTCATCATTCAAGAAGGCCTGCTCGCCAGCTAAAAGTTTACTCGTAAAAATTGCAATTGCCCCACTTTCCTTACTCCCATCCTGACGCGGTCCGTACACATTTGCTAGGCGCAGAGCAACGAACGGCAACTGATGTATGTTCTGATAAAAAGCCAGGTATTGCTCAATGACAAACTTAGAAATTCCGTACGGTGTCCGTGGGGCTGGTAGCTGCTTTTCGGTAATCGGCAGCTTTTTCGGCACTCCGTAGACTGCACATGTGGAAGCAAATAACACTTTCTTTACCTGCGCTCCGCGCGCCGCTTCAAGCACCTTCAACGAGCCAATAACATTATGTTCAGCATTCAAAACTGGCTCATGGACTGAGGCGCGGTCATCAATATGCGCAGCGAGATGAAAGACAAATTCTGGTTGCGCTGATGCAAAAATTTCCTTCAACCCATCATGACGGATATCGTGGACAATGTATGTAGCGGCAACATTCCGATACTTTGGCTCGGCAATATCTATAACCGTCACGTTCACACCTCGCTCAACTAACGCATCAACAAGGTGCGACCCAATGAAACCCGATCCTCCCGTAACGATTGCGCGCGTCATTTGCATATTATTGTCTGTCTTCGACATCTTTACGTAAGAAAGCCTCCATGAACAGCTTAAGGTCCCCGTTTAAAACCGCCTCCGTATCTGTGGTTTCAACATCTGTTCGATGATCCTTCACCATTTTATATGGGTGAAGTACATAACTCCGAATCTGGTTTCCCCAGGCGGCCGTCTTATGCTCCCCTTTTAAATCTGAAATCTTCTCGGTTCTCGCTTCAACCATTAAACGATAGAGTTTTGATTTCAAAACACGCATGGCCGTCTCACGGTTCTGAAGTTGTGACCGTTCGTTCTGACAAGAAACCGAGATGCCGGTCGGGATATGCGTGATACGCACAGCAGAATAGGTGGTATTCACACTTTGTCCACCTTTTCCAGAAGCCATGAAGGTATCAATACGCAAGTCATCAGTTGGAATTTCCAATGACTTCTCATCCACTTCATCAAATTCTGGAATCACCTCTACAAGTGCAAAGGTGGTGTGACGCATCTGCTCTGCGTCAAAAGGTGATATTCGCACTAAGCGATGCACGCCATATTCCGATCGGAGCCAGCCATAGGCAAAACGACCACGAATCGCGATAGTGGCGCTCTTATACCCCGTCTCTTCCCCACGTGATTCATCAAGCACCTCCACAGACCAACCATGCGTTTCTGCAAATCGAGTATACATGCGTAAAAGCATTGCTACCCAATCCGTAGCGTCTGTACCGCCAGCGCCAGCGTGCAGGGACATAATCGCGCTACGGCTATCAAACTCTCCAGACAAAAGCATCTGGAACTCCATGTCGGAGAACCGTTTTTCAAGCTGTACAAGTGTCCGATCTACTTCTGCCTTCAATTCAGCATCGTTCTCCGCCTCTGCAAGCTTCACTACTTCAGCTACGTCGTTTAACTCACGTCGGAACGCATCCCAAAGCTCCAACTCCTTCTTGAAATCGGCCGCTTCTTGAGAAAGCTTACGCGCAGCATTTTGATCACTCCAGAACGTTGGCTCACCCATGAGTCCTTCTAATTCTGCTACACGGGCGCGCGTTTCCTCCAAACGCAAAGCCGACCAAGCCGCTATCAGTCGGTCATTGACTTGAGCGATTCGGTCGGCAAATTGCGACATGGAAAACAATTAGAACTTAAGCTTATCGGCGAACTGACCAATATACGGAAGAACCCACTTTTCACCCTTGTATGCCTTCCAAGCACCAACGATTACATATCCAAAGATGATCAAATCAAGCGCCCAAACAACGAACATTCCAAACAATGGCACTGCCATAACCAAAATCTGGCTCAGGATGCCGATTGCAATGGAAAGAATCGTAAGGAGCAGTCCCTGGCGACCATGAAAAGCTAAAAACTCATCCGTCTCACGAGACAACAATGGCCAGATGCACAAAAATGGCAGGTAACCAACAGCGGCTACAATCTTCTTATCGACACCTGATTTTGCCTCCTGACCGTTCGTAGTCTTTGCCTCTTCGTGTGGTTTCTCAATGTCTTCCATATATTTATTTAAGATTTACGTGCAGCGTAGCAAACTTCTTTAGTACATGCCACTCATGTCAGGCGCGGCAGGCCCAGAACCCCGCTCTTCCTTAGGAATTTCAGTAATTGCAGCCTCGGTGGTAATGATCATAATAGACACAGACACCGCATTCTGAAGGGCGGAACGGGTAACTTTGGCTGGATCGATAATGCCGCTTGCGACCATATCAACCATATCCCCGGTAAGCGCGTTCCAGCCCATATTACCAGAAGCGTTTTTCACGTGCTCCACAACGAGACCCCCCTCCTTACCGGCGTTCTCGGCAATCTGTCGGAGCGGAGCCTCGAGAGCTCGGTCAAGAATATCGGCACCGAGTTTTTCATCTGCAGTTAACGTGAGGGTCTTCAGGGCTTCCTTAGCGCGAATCAAAGCAACTCCACCACCCGCCACGATTCCCTCTTCAATAGCCGCCTTCGTAGCCGCCACCGCGTCTTCAATGCGATGCTTCTTTTCTTTCATTTCGACCTCACTTGCAGCACCTACGCGGATCACAGCCACACCACCCGACAACTTTGCCATGCGCTCACGCAATTTTTCTTTATCAAAATCAGAATCGGTCTGGGTGAGAAGCGTTTTGATCTGATTTACGCGCTCAGCAATCTGAGCCTTATCACCAGCACCTTCCACAATCGTGGTGGTGTCTTTGGTTGCTACCACGCGGCGTGCACGACCAAGTACCTCAAGACCAATAGCATCAAGTTTCATGCCCTTCTCTGGGGTCACAACCGTCGCACCCGTCACAATAGCAATATCATCGAGCATCGCCTTGCGACGATCACCATAGGCCGGAGCCTTCACCGCAAGAATATTGAATGCTCCACGCAGTTTGTTCAAAACGATTGTTGCCAAAGCATCGCCCTCTACATCTTCTGCGATAATCACAAGCTCCTTGCGCCCGGTCTTGGCGATATTCTCAAGCAAAGGAACCAACTCTTGAATAGAGGAAACTTTTTGATCAGTGATGAGCACTGGAACATCGGTGTACTCAGCTTCCATGCTCTCCTGATTGGTCACCATGTAGTGAGAAATGTAGCCCTTATCGAACTGCATGCCCTCAACCACATCAACTTCAATTCCAAATGACGTCCCCTCTTCCACGGTAATCACGCCGTCGGTGGTCACTTTGGCCATGGCTTCTGCAATCATGCCACCAATCTCGGCGTCGTTTGCGGAGATGGTCGCCACCTGCTTAATGGCATCACCTTCAACAGTCTTCGCAATTTTCTTGATTTCATCAACAATCACCTGAGCACCTTTCTCTAAGCCGCGGCGCAAGGCCTGTGGGTTAGCGCCAGCGGTGACCACACGCAATCCATCAGCTACGATTGCCTGAGCAAGCACAGTGGCGGTTGTTGTGCCGTCTCCAGCGACATCATTCGTTTTTGAGGCCACTTCTTTCACAAGCGTAGCCCCGAGGTTCTCAAGCTTGTCGGCCAACTCAATTTCTTTAGCCACAGACACACCGTCCTTGGTCACCATTGGCGCTCCAAAACCACGATCCACAATCACATTGCGGCCAGTTG
>DAORIP010000036.1:0-5609 GCA_035438565.1 bacterium
CCCAGGTCCTTCATGGCGCGGGCGGACGCGAGCGTCTTCTCGGAGCGGTCCTTGAACATCAGGAAGTGACGCGCCCCCGCGGGAAGGCTGAGCATCGTGAGGGCGAGCGGGAAGGTGATGACGAGCGGCAGGACGTATTCGACGCTGAAGCGCGTGGTCAGCAAAACCCACCCGCGAAGCTTGTTCTGGAGATCGTCTCGATCGGATTCGGTGCTCATTGGAGCCTCCAACTGGACGGTGAACGGAATTCAACTTACCCTTTAAGTATAGCATAAAAACGCCGTTTTGTCAAGTATTTATAGCTATAATTAGCCAAATTATAGCTATATAGGTTTAAAATGACCCTGTTTTTAATAGAATGGAAAATCTCCTATATACTTAGGTATAACTATGGTCACAACCGTGTATGTAGGGGCCGATCATGCTGGCTTTGGGCTGAAAAATAGCCTTAAAGAGTATTTAGAAATGAAAGGCTTTGTGGTTGAAGATTTGGGTGCCCATGAGCTTGACCCGAATGATGATTACCCGGAATACGCTACCGCGGTAGCACAAGCGGTACGGAAACATGCCGGTTCTTTTGGAATCCTCTCCTGTGGTAATGCTGAAGGAATTGCTATTGCTGCCAATAAATTCCAGGGCATTCGGGCAGGGATTGGGTATTCAGTGGAGGCGGCCAAAACCATGCGAAATGATGACGATGCCAACGTTCTCGCCCTCCCGGGTCGCTTACCCGTCCAAGATGAACCGCTTGAAATTGCAGAAACCTTCCTGCGTACACCTTTTTCCGGTGCCGCTCGACACGAACGTCGATTAGAGCAAATTGCCGAAATTGAAAGCTAATATGGAAATTTTACCCGGCGTCCTTGCCACCGATGAACTTGATTGCAAGCAAAAACTCCTCCATCCTCGGCTCCAGAAAGTGGCTAAAATATTTCACGTCGATGTCCTTGATGGCACAATGTTTGAAAATACCTGTTGGGCTGATCCGGAAATCGTTGGGAGCTGGTCAGGGCTACCACACATCGAACTCCACTGTATGGTTCAAAACCCCCTCCCCGTTGCCGAAGCTTGGTACAAACACGTACCAACGCTCAAACGCGTCATCGTCCACAAAGAAATTGGGAGATCATTAAAGCATGTTGTCGCAGAACTCGGTCAACTTGAACTTGAAGTCATCGTTGCACTCAATCCTGACACACCCGTGGATGAAATCCTGGGCCTCCCCGTTGATGCACTTACCATTATGGGGGTACAACCAGGAAAAAGTGGTCAAACTTTTTTAGGTGAACCAATCCTCTCAAAGGTGAAACGCACCCGTGTGCTCTTGCCAGATTGTCCACTTGAACTTGATGGTGGCGTTTCAGAGAAAACGATTGGTCAAATTGCACAGGCTGGAGTCACGCGCTGTGTGGCAAGTTCAGCGCTGTGGAAAGCGGAAAACCCCGTAGAAGCCTACGAGAATCTGCTTACAAAGCTCCGCTAGGCACTTTTTGTTCACACGAAGTTGTGCTATACTTTATGCACGTTGTTCGAGCTCCGAGAGGACTCCCTTTTATCAACCCAATTCATTCTTTATTTTTGCTATGACTTTAACACGTACTCGTGTAACTCTGAGCGCCGCAGCCATTCTGTGCGCCGTTGGTGCTGCTGTTTTGGCCTTTGCTGTGCCCCAGACACACGCCAGTGTCACTGTAAATTCTGGTGATCTCATTCGCGGCGAGTCTTTCTCTGCCGTGTACTACGTTGGTGAAGACGGCTTCCGCTATGTCTTCCCAAATGACAAGGCCTATTTCACCTGGTACACCAACTTCGACACCGTGAAAGTTATTTCTGATGCTGATTTGGCCGATATCCAGATTGGCGGCAACATCACCTACAAGCCAGGTGTAAAGATGGTGAAGATTAACACTGATCCAAAGACCTACGCCGTGGCTGCCGGTGGCGTACTCCGCCACGTCACCACTGAAGCCGTAGCCATCTCCCTCTACGGTTCAAACTGGAATCAAAAGATCGACGATATTGCCGATGGCTTCTTCCCTAACTACACGATTGGAGATGCTATCAATTCCTCAGCTGACTTCAACCCAGCCAGCGTAACCGCTGGCGTAGTTGACATCAATGCCGATAAAGACCTGATGGCCTCAGAAGATTTTGTAATCAATGACGATGGCTATGAGAATGTAGACATCACCATTCAGGCCGGTCAGGGCGTTCGCTTCGTGAACGAGGGTTCTGAGAACCATACTGCTACAGCCGATGACTTGGACTGGGGCACCGGAACACTTATGAGCGGAGATAGCTTCATTCGCGTCTTCGACACCCCTGGCACCTATACTTTCTTTGATAGCTACGATAGCGCTAACACTGGCGCGATCTACGTTGAATAAATCGAGTCCAGAAAGAACGAGGCTACGGCCTCGTTCTTTTGTTTTCAGTGTATAATCCAGAGGATATGAAATTCATTCATTGGGTAATTTTTGCACTGGCTTTCTGGATTATTCTCGTACCCTTCATTGGAGACGATATTTTCCAGACTCTTTTCCAAGGACTTCCTGTTACCGATGCCGATTTGATACGTTTATTAAAATGGGATGATTTATTCCTTGGGCTCGGGATTGCCATCATGGCACTGGTGGTTGTATCTATCGAACAACCGACACTGAAAACTGCCGGCTTACGCGCCATGCATTGGATGCAGTTTGGTTTAGGCACCTGGATTGCTACTGCGCCTTTTGCTTTGGACTTTGATATGACTTCGTTTACATGGTCGCATTTTGTCACCGGTTTCTTTGTGGCGATCTTTGCACTCATTCAAATCAATCTCGAGGGAGCCAAACATTAAATCCCCTCTATCCCCTCCTTGTTAAGAAAGGAAGCGTCTATGCCTCACGTCCAACAAACCATCGCACCGCTCACGGACGCAAAACTGCGTAAACTTGAGTTGCAGGCGAATGATATTCGTCAGGACGTGCTCAAAATGCTCACGAAAGCTGGGAGCGGACATTCAGCAGGACCGCTTGGCATGGCCGATATTTTTACTGCCCTGTACTTTCACGTTCTCCATCACAATCCTCGCAAGCCTCACCTGGAGGATCGTGATCGACTTTTTTTAAGCAACGGACACATCGCCCCTATCCGCTATGCCACCATGGCACATGCGGGATACTTCCCCAAAGAAGAGCTCCTTACGCTTCGTCAGTTCGGATCACGACTGCAAGGGCATCCTGAATATCGCCTATTCCCCGCCCTCGAAAACACTTCCGGTCCCCTTGGCGATGGCTCTTCACAATCAGTCGGAGCAGCGTACGTAGGTAAGCTCCAAAAATCACCTTGGCACGTGTACTGCATCATGTCTGATGGAGAACTAGCAGCCGGGATCACTTGGGAAGCAGCCTTGTTCGCAGGTAAAAACAAACTTCACAACCTCACCTGGATCATTGATAGAAACAACATTCAGATCGACGGCTACACAGAAGACATCATGCCGCTTGAACCATTACATGAAAAATTTGCCGCCTTCGGCTTCACGGTGCTCGAAATCGATGGTCACAATATCCGAGAGTTTATTGATGCCTGTGACCGCTCAAAAGTCACCTGGAATACCCCGACCGTCATCATCGCCCATACCATTCCCGGCAAAGGAGTAAGTTACATGGAATTTGAACCCTCGTGGCACGGAAAGCCACCCGGCAAAGGGGAAGAATTAAACGCAGCCCTCAAAGAATTACGTACCTTGGGAGGCAAGATTCAATCTGAGATGGAATAAATATGAAAAAGACGGACAACGCAGCCTTCAAACCGATACTTCTCACTTGCTCGGTCATTATCGTCATTGCTCTTGTCCTTATCATTGGTGTACCACACCGAAGCAGTCGCAGCATGCCCTTCGCCGGCATGATGGGAGGCGCAGATTTTATCACCACCGAATCCGCTGGCTCTGGAACCGTAAGTTCGATCGGGGCATATGACGGAGGCTCCATGATGCTCACCGACAGCTTTGCCTCCTCTGTCCCACCAATGATGTATGGCGGAAAAACGGCAGCAGAAGCCGATCAAAAAATCATCAAGACTGCCGATCTTGCCATTGGCGTTGACGGTGTAGCTGCAAAAACCACAGAAATCGCCACGCTCGCTACGGGCCGTGGCGGCTTTGTGCAATCATCAACCATCGTTGAAGATGAAGCAGGCTACAAAACTGGCTATATCACCGTCCGCGTTCCAACGGATACTTTTGAAAACACCATTCAAGCCATTAAAGACTTGGCAGTGCGGGTGAACCGCGAATCGATCAATGGTCAGGACGTAACCGAGCAATATACCGACCTTGAAGCCCGTCTACGTGCCGCTAAGGCTGAGGAGGAACAGTATTTAACCATCCTTGAAAAAGCCGAAACCGTACAAGATATCTTGTCCGTGCAGTCGTACCTCCAGAATGTTCGCTACGAGATTGAATCGCTCCAGGGACAGATTGATTCACTTGGCAATCAGACTGATTACTCCACCATTAGCGTAACCCTTGAAGAAGAAGTGCGCGTTCAAGTCCCAACCGAAAAGTTTGACCTAGGCCGCGATATAAAGCTAGCCCTGAAGTACGTCGTGATCTTGGCTCAAGCTGCACTTACATTCGCAATCTGGTTCGTGATCGTAGGCGGAGCCATTCTTATTCCTGTCGCCCTCTTCATTGCACTTGCAATCTTTGTAGTACGCAAAATCATGGCTCGGTTCTAAACTCCCTATGCCTCTTGTTAAAGCCGCAAAACTTTCGCCAAAAGTCTTTCACAAAGACATTCCCATGCTCCCCACCCGAAACGGCTTTGGTGATGGTTTAGTGATTGCAGGAGAACAAGATGAACGCGTCATGGTGTTGTGTGCCGACCTCACCGAATCTACTCGTACCGAAGCCTTTAAACAGACTTTCCCTGATCGCTTTGTACAGTTCGGCGTAAGCGAACAGTCTTTAGCCGCGATTGCAGCCGGCATGGCTTTAGCCGGGCGCGTGCCGTTTATTGCAAGCTACGCCTGCTTCTCACCTGGACGTAACTGGGAGCAAATCAGAACCACTGCCTGTCTTCAGGAACAAAATGTAAAAATTGCTGGCGCCCATGCTGGAGTATCAGTCGGTCCCGATGGCGCTACGCATCAAATGGTAGAGGATATTGCAATCATGCGCGTGCTTCCAAATATGGTCGTACTCGTTCCAGGTGACGCTATTGAGACGCGCAAGGCGGTGCTCGCGGCCGTAGAACATGAAGGCCCGGTGTACATTCGCTTTGCCCGTGAAAAAACTCCGGTTTTCACCACTGACAAGTCCCCTTTTGGGATTGGTAAGGCACAGATTCTCCATGCCGGAAGTGACGTGGCGATTATTGCCTGCGGCCCACTTGTGTACGAGGCTCTCCTCGCAGCACAAACCCTAGAAAAAGGCGGCATCAGTGCTAAAGTCATCAGCTGCCCAAGCGTGAAGCCACTTGATGAGTCAACGCTTATAGCTGCTGCCAAACAGTGTGGGGCTGTAGTTACCGTGGAAGAGGCCCAAGCCGCGGCCGGCCTTGGTGGCGCCGTATGCGAGCTCCTGGGATCGAATTATCCCGTCCCTGTTGAACGTATTG
>DAORIP010000037.1:0-5390 GCA_035438565.1 bacterium
AGTGATGATGTAAATGGAAGGAACGGGTTGTCCGTTTGCAATACACAGGTTTTCAACTACATTCCAGAGTTCTGGCGCATCCTGTTTTTTGATTGCCTTTGCGCCGCTACTTGCGAGAGCGATTTTATCAGCGAAGAAATAGCTAATGAGCGCGTGCGTACTTGCGATCATTGAGCCAATGATGATGGTGCTTACAATATCGAGCCCTTCGAGATATCCAAACAACGCCGATAGTCCAATAATCATGGCAGCCACAAGACTGACGAGAAGCCAGGTTTTACGTTTGTTAGCGGCAATTTGGTTGTACATAGCGCGCGTGACAGGTCGAAAGATAAAAGTGATCCCGCCAGGATTACAGATCGAACCGCGAACTGAGAAGTGATCTAGAATTGTACCTGTGGGGTAGCGTTTGCAACTTCTGGGGCGTCGTAGAAATCAAATTTCTTGAAACCAAGCATTTCAGCAACGAGTGTAGTTGGGAAGGTTTGTACGGCAATGTTGAAGCGACGCACGAGGCTGTTATAAAAACGACGTGAAGCCTGAATTTTATCTTCAGCATCCACAAGCTCACTTTGGAGATGGGCAAAGTTACTTGAAGCTTTGAGGGCTGGGTAAGCTTCAGCCACGGAGAACAGTGTTTTCAAGGTTGAGGATAGTTGATTCTCAGCCACCGCGTGGTCATGGGGATTATTTGCGGACATGGCGGCGGTACGGGCTTCGGTTACCTTTGTAAAGACGTCGTCCTCGTGCTTAGCATAGCCCTTCACGGTGTTCACCAGGTTTGGAATCAGGTCGTACCGACGATTAAGCTGCACTTCAATATCTGACCAGGCTTCTTCTACGCGGGTACGTCCGCGAATGAGTTGGTTAAAGACGCCCACCAACCAGATGAGCACGAGCACGATAATGCCGACGAGTACCAGGCCGATGATCATGAGCATAGAAGACAGAGATAACAATCTTTGTTAAGATGAGCGTACGATTTATCCCTGTAAATGTCAAAAGGTTTTGGACAAATTTTGGCTAACCTCAGATCTTATGACCATTCCACGCCACATTTTTAAGACTTACGATATCCGCGGGCTTGTAGATAAAGACATTACTCCGGCCTTCGCCTATGCCTTAGGGCGAGCTTTCGCGACGTTTATTCGCAGAGAAATCGGGGGAGAATCTCCAACGATTGCGGTAGGGTACGACATGCGTCCAAGTTCTGTCCCGTATGAAGCTGAGCTTGTGAAGGGTTTGGTTGCGGAGGGTGCTCGCGTTATTCGTATGGGCTTACTCTCAACACCTGGCTTTTACTTTGGTGTGAGTGATGTTGATGCAGATGGAGGTATCCAGGTTTCGGCTTCACATAACCCAGCTGCTTACAACGGTTTTAAGATGGTTCGTGCCCGTTCGGTTGCAATTAGCGGTGAGACCGGAATTCAGGAGATTGCTGACATCATGGAGAAGGAGGATTTTGATGCTGTCGAAGGCGCTGGGGAGGTAGAGGAAGTTGAGGGGGTTGCCGTCCGTCAGGTTGCTGCTGAGATTGCGTTTTCAGAGATTGCTGAGCTCCCAATGTTCAAAATCGTCGCTGATTCAGCAAACGGCATGGGGGCGCAATATCTTGATTTGGCCTTTGCGAAGTATGGGTTTAATGTAGAGCGAATGTTCTGGGATTTTGACGGTTCGTTCCCAAACCATGAAGCCGATCCGTTTAAAGCAGAGAATACTGAAGCGATCTGTCACAAGGTGAAAGAGCTTGGTGCTGATATTGGTATCACAACTGATGGCGACGGTGATCGCATTTTCTTTGTAGATGATACGGGCGAGGTGGTTGAGCCGGCTATCGTCCGCGGCTTGGTGGCCAGGGCGATGCTCCGTCGTTTTCCTGGAGCGACCATTTGTTACGATATTCGTCCGGGCAAGATTACAGAGGATATGATTCGTGAGGCTGGTGGAATTCCTGAAGTGACACGCGTTGGTCATGCGCTTATTAAAGAGGCGATGATGAAGTCTGGCGCCGTATTTGCTGGGGAGTCATCTGGACATTTTTACATGAGCATGCCAGAAGGTGTGTATGAAGCTCCGGTGGCGACCATGCTTATCATGCTTGGTGAGATGGCGCGTGAAGGCAAGAAACTTTCGGAGATTGTGGCGCCTTTGCGCAAGTATTCGCACTCCGGTGAAATCAATTTCAAGGTTGAAGACAAGACCGGTGCTCTCGCTCGACTCAAAGCCGCTTTCGCTCATGGTGAGCAGTCTGAACTCGATGGCTTGCTCGTTACGTATCCAAGTTTTTGGTTCAATGTCCGAGCTTCGAATACAGAACCCTTGCTCCGGTTGAACCTTGAAGCTGTCGACGAGCAAACAATGCAGGAAAAGCGCGATGAAGTGGCAAAGATTGTTCAAGGCATTTAAAAACCTATACACTACGCCAGTATGATTGGCACTATTCTTTTGTTCCTTGTTCTCCTATCGGTGTTGGTTTTGGCCCATGAGTGGGGGCATTTTGCGGCTGCGAGAAAAAGTGGCATGGTCGTTGAGGAATTCGGAATTGGATTTCCACCAAAATTGTTTTCTTGGACAGACAGCAAGGGGACATCGTGGTCAGTGAACCTGATTCCAATCGGTGGCTTTGTCCGAATACAAGGTGAGAATGGTGAGCACAGGTTTGAGGTGGGGAGTTTTGCTACAAAGAGTTACCTGGCTCGTTTCTTGGTGTTGTTTGGTGGTGTGTTCATGAATTTGGTGGTAGCGGTGGTGCTCTTTACCTTTGGTTTTGCCTTTGGCTTGCCGGCAGTGATTGAGGGCGGAGTTGACGCGCATGCCATTGTGACAGATCAGGCAGTGAATATTGTGCAAATTATTTCAGGTTCACCAGCGGAGCAGGCCGGTCTTGAAGAAGGCGATAAGTTGGTATCTATTGATGGCACAGCATTCACAAAGGGAGATACAGCTCGTGAGGCGCTGAAACCACATGCGGACAGCTCACCAATTGAGATTGTGGTTGAACAGGCTGGTGACACGAAAACCGTAAAGGTTGTTCCTGCGTATATAGAAGAAATTGGTCATGATGGCGTAGGCGTAGCTTTGGTTGAAACGGGCAAGGTGCGTTACCCTATTTATTTTGCTCCAGTAAAAGGCGTTACGACTACGGTTGGCATGACCGTTCAGATTGTTGAAGCTTTTGGAGGATTGATCAAGGGAGTATTTACGAAGGATTCAAACGTTGCCGCCCAGCTATCGGGTCCGGTAGGAATCGCGGTTTTAACGGGGGAGGTGGCGCACCTTGGTTTGGCTCATTTGGTGCAGTTTGCGGCTATGCTCTCGGTTAATTTGGCAGTTTTAAACATTATGCCTTTCCCCGCCTTGGATGGAGGCCGCATCTTCTTCTTGCTCATTGAGGCTATTCGCAGAAAACCCGCCAGCCAAGCCTTTGAACAGGGCGTGCATGCTGCTGGTTTTGCACTTCTCATCTTGCTTGTGGTATTTGTGACCTATCGCGACATTGTGAATCTGTTTTAAACCAGTCACTTCCTATCTATCGTCTACTGTCTACCGTTATGCTCGACCAACTTAAGCAACTTGAAACCGAATCTTTAAGCATCTTTGCAGCGACGCAATCTTTGTCGGATCTTGAGGCCGCTCGCGTCGCATTTTTGGGTCGTAAAGGCAGGCTTGCGGAGATCATGTCGCAGTTGCCCACGCTTTCCCATGAAGAAAAGCGTGCGGCTGGTCAAATGGCGAATGAAGTTAAGGCGGCAATTGAAGGGGCTTTTGCGGCGGCTCAATCAAGAATCGAATCAGCTTTTGCGGAACTGAATGCCGAGCGCGCCTGGATTGACACGACTTTGCCCGGAGAAGAACCGGGACTTGGTCACGTTCATCTCACGACGCAAGCCATATCGGATATCATGGAGATTTTTTCAAAGCTTGGATTTAACCGTCAGCGTCATCCGGATTTGGATTGGGACTACTACGCTTTTGAGTCCTTGAACATGCCTAAGGAGCACCCGGCCCGTGATGAATGGGAAACGTTTTTTATTGCTGCTCCAGATAAAGATGAGGTGCAGACGGGAGAGCTTGGCAAAGTGGTACTAACACCGCATACAAGTAATGCTCAGGTTCGTGAGATGCAAAAGGGTCAGTTACCAATCCGCATGATAAATATCGGCAAGACCTATCGTCGTCAGGCGACAGCTCGTCACTTGCCAATGTTCCATCAGTTTGAAGGTTTGATGATTGACGAAAATGTTTCGATTACAGATCTCCGTGGCGTTTTCGATTTTTTCGTGAAGCGTTTCTTTGGTGAGGGCACAAAGACTCGTCTGCGTCCGTTCCATTTCCGTTTCACCGAGCCGAGTTTTGAGCTTGATATTTCATGTACGGTTTGTGACGGTGAGGGGTTTGTGAATGGGGTGAAGTGCAAACTCTGTAAAGGCGGTTGGCTTGAACTTGGCGGCGCTGGCATGGTGCACCCAAATGTCTTGAAGGCGGGCGGTATTGATCCTAAGAAATACACCGGCTTTGCTTTTGGCTGGGGTGTTGAGCGTACGGCTATGATGCGCGGCGGCCTCAAGATGGATGATATTCGTCTCATGTACCGTAACGATTTACGTTTCTTGAAGCAATTTTAGAGTATGACAGAAATCGTGAAACACAATTGGTTTAAAGATAGGCGTTTCTGGATTCTTTGGGTTATTCAAGCGGTCGTAGTCGCAGTTGTCCTTGTTTTAAACTTGCCTGCGGTTTTTGGAGCCGTTTTTATTAATGCGGGTTGGTCGGACGTCCAAGGTTACATCGGTATACTTACAGCTGCGGTACTGAGCTACCTTTTTATCCCTCAGTTACTTGTAGCCTTGCTTTATAAACGTGATAATTTTTTAGTTCTTGGAGCTTTAGTGTTGTCATCACTTATTTACTCCGCTGGTTTTTCTATAGCTCTCGCGATGTGGTTGATTGACAAGAGCGCGATAACCCGATTTAGACGGTTGGCCGTTACCACTCTATCAGTGATAGTTTGGTGGATTTTTGCTCAATTGATCCAGCTTATCGCTATCGTTTTCGTAACCCTTCTTATCAAAATGATTCCGCCGACGATTGCTGCTTAGAAAATTTGTATGAACATCCTTGCAAGCTACAAATGGCTCAAAGAATATCTTAAAACCGATCTCACACCGGAAGAATTTGCACGTGAGCTCAGTTTGAAATCAATGTCTGTAGAATCTATAGACAAGGGAGCTGAAAAATTTGCCGGCATGGTGGTTGGCGTTATCAAGGAGGTGAAGCCACATCCAAAGGCGGATCGTTTGCGAATCACGGTTGTGGATGTAGGGGCGCAAACGGTTGAGATTGTGTGTGGCGGTTCAAATCTTGAGGTAGACCAAAAAGTGTTTGTGGCC
>DAORIP010000038.1:0-5358 GCA_035438565.1 bacterium
CGCAACGCGAGTGGGCTTTTTTTCATGTCTTTAGGTTTTTGCAGCCGGAATACATTCACTCCATCCGGGATATGCGTGGAGCATGCTTTGAACCGTCACAAACGGAATGCCGGCATACATCGCCAAAGCAAGCTCATGCATAATCTCTCCGGCCTTTTCACCAATAACGTGGGCACCTAAAACTTGCCCGCTTTTTGCATCCGTAATCACTTTAAGTAACCCGTCGCGATTTCCATCAATAGCTGCACGACCGAGTACAGAAAAGGGGGATCGATAAATTTTTACTTTCTTTTTCAGTTTCGCAGCCTCAGCAACGGTAATCCCAACAGAGGCGATTTCAGGATCAACAAAGGTGATACGGGGCACCACTCGCTCCTCACGCACGTACTTCTTGCCTTCAGTTTTGATTTTGGCAGCATTCCAACCCGCAATATAACCTTCATGGCTCGCAGTATGGGTAAACAAAAGTGCTGAAGTGACATCTCCGGCTGCAAAAATATGCGCCTGGTTTGTTTCTAGTCTGGCCGAAACCTCTAATCTGCCCTTCTCATTCAACTTCACACCGGCTCGATCCAAAGACATGGTGTCAATATTCGGCTGACGGCCAACCGCGACAATCAGCTTCTCAATCGAGATCGTCTTGCGTGGCTGCTTCCCTACTTGAAAAGTGAGCTGGACCCTTTGACCAGATTTCTTCACTCCTAAGGCTTTCGTCTTGGTATGCACCTGTACGCCCCGCTCCCGTAGATACGTTTCCGCCAGGGCCGCAATCTCACCGTCTTCTCGGGGCAAAATATGCTCGCCATACTCAATAAGCGTCGTCTTGACCCCCAACAATCCAAACAGCGTTGCGAACTCTGTTCCTACTGGCCCTCCCCCAAGAATCGCCACCGAAGCAGGAAGCGACTTCATGCTCACCACATCACGGGATCGCCAAAATGGAGCATCTTCAAGACCTGATAAAACTGGAAGCTTGTCTCGACTACCCGTTGCGATGACAAAGGCCTTCCCACGGACACGTTCACCCTTTACATCTACGACGTTCTGCGCAATGAAATGTGCCGGACCATATTTAACCGTTACCTTCTCATGTTTTACATACTCGACTAATCGCTTGCCATTTCCCGTCAGTACTTTCACAACCGCATCCCGACGCTTCATGATGGCGGAAAAATCATACGTCACCTTCGCGGCCTGGACACCGTAACGACCAGCACCATGCTTCGTGAGGTGATACATTTTCGCAGCCTTTAACATGGACTTCGTAGGTACACAAGCCCAATACGCACACTCCCCACCTAAGCGCTCTTCAGATTCAATTAAACAAACGCTCTTAGCACCCGCAGCCTTAGCGCCATCCACAGCCGCAATACCGGCCGAGCCTGCGCCAATAATCACAACATCAAACGTTGCCGAAATTTTCCCCCGCGTTCCCTTTGGCTTCATAAATTAGTCGCGCAATAACTCCTGAGCGCTCTGCCACAAAGCAGGCTCACCATTTTGCTTCAGATAATACCACCACTCTACTCCCCAAAGAGAAATCTCTTGAATGCCCGTCCGATGTGCATAGCGTAAATTTTTCAACAATTCATCAGGTGTAAATAGAGCCGCGGCCTCAGCCGGTGTGTAATCACCGTACGGACGAGTTAACCAAGGTTCGGCCTGTAATTCCGAGATAACTACCTTTGTGCCCAAAAATGAAACACTCAGTGTTTGCAAACTGTAAACACGAGCCGGAATAGGAAAGGTAAAGCGCCAACCATTTGGTAGAGCAACCTTTCTATACATACTCGCCCCTAGTACATCAGTATATTTTGCAATGCTCGCCCAGATTTGTTGCTCACCGCTTACAGTTAACTGGACGGGGTGCGCGTCATCAAGGGCGCGGACATGTGCAATCTCCTTCTTCACTAAAGTGAAATTACTTTTTGGACAATTGCCAAACGGGAAAAGCGGCTCATTCTCAATCTGCCAACGTTCAAGCGCAGGGTGCGTCCGATACCGCGTCACCGTGGTGTCAAGATATTTTAGCAATGCTTGTTCGTATGCCTGTTGATCAAATGGTTTTGCCCAATCAGGCGTATAACACTCTGGCCAGCGTGGAACTTTATTTCCAACCGCCAAAGTAACATGCACATTATGTGCCGCTGCAGTATCCAAATACCAATCAATATCTTCAAAATATAGGGTGTCCTCAGTTGGCTGTATATCGTTCCACTGCAGTGGCAAACGAATCTGACGAATAGGCAGATCCGTCAGAGCAGCTACAAATACCTCATGCGGATCAAGTCCAAGATATCCTGCGTACGCCGGAGAAAAAGTAGCTCCATACATTGGAGCAGTACTAGCTTTGTTAAATTGCAAATAGAGCAAGACGAAAAGTCCAGCGCAACCAAGGACGGCGATCAGGAAAAATGCTCGCAAAGTCCCGTTCATGTTGATAATTAAATTTCCTCTTTCTTCTCACGCACGAACGACAACCAGCTTTCTATAAATTCAATAGCGACCTTGAGTGGCGCCTCTACAATGAAGTCGAAGAAGTAGATAAAGACGTTAATCTTAGAAACTTTACTACTGAGCCAAGAACCTGCTCGTACAATTGGTAAGAGCAAAATATCGAAGGCAGTTCCAACAATACTGCTCCGCGCATCTGAAGCCACAATTTCCCGAGCCGACGAACGAATACGAATACCGAAAAACGTTACAAGCGATAAGAAGAACAAGAAAAGCGTAATCGACAACCAGTGGAAATCGATACTGTGAAGACCAAAAGCAATAATCCCGTATACTCCCAAAAACAACAACATGTAGAGAGCATCGAAAACATTCTGCCACGGGCCGCGCACATCATGTTTCACACGCAAGTGCAAAACTGGGTGGTCAGCACCTACAGAAAGCGCGCGAATCGCCGCTAAATAATCTTCACGATTTTTCTTTTGAGGAATACTGACCGTTAAACCAATCAGAGCTAAGAACATTGGGTGAAAAAGAATGTTCACGAATAATGGGTAAAGCGGTACCTCCTGTCGTGCCAAGAAAAGATCGTATGGCAACTCAAGCAACAGCGCCAAAAACATTTTCGTGATAAACAAGAAAATGACCGTGCGCACTACCGTGCGGCGCAAACGGGTTTGAAATTTATTCGTTCGGTTTGCCAAAGCCTTACTTACTACCTCGTCGAGTTTTTCAGGATCATCCATGAGGACATCGATGTCTTCGGCGGCAATGACCGCGTCTCCCAAGACGCGAAAAATTCCTGCCCGACGGCGAAGCATGCGTGACAATCTGTCCGTAAGCGGATCGTGAAGTTCATCCTCAACGGTTTTTACAACCGTCCGCAAGTTACTTGCAATCTCAAGAATAAGCGCATCATTCGCCTTACCAATCCAAACCGGGTAGTACAAAGTGAACACACGGTACCGCAACATACCCGGGTTCGACTTCAATAATGTCTTGTGAACACCAATGAACAAACGCAAGTCCTTCTGCTCGGGCGTGGTAGGCAAACGAGGATCCCACTCGATGCGCTTACGCATCTCGTCATACATGTACGCCACAAGCGCGTCCTCAGCTTCATTTGGGGCGATCATCGTCTCAATCTCTGTAGCGATAACATCAAGCAGCCAATCAAAAGTGGCTTTTCGTTCCTTGCCTGTTAATTGTTCCGCGGCTCGGAACAAAGGCTCATATTTAGCAATCACCGGAGCTAGCTCGTCCCGGAGCGACACGGGTACAGTTTTATTCGGTAAATATTTGGCCCACACTAACTCCTTCAGCAGATCACCTGCCAAAGAAGACAGTGGGACATCCATGTTTAAAAAACGCTTCAAAATTCGCAAGATCGCATTCCGACGCAACAAATGCTCCTCTTGATAATCAAGAGTATTGCGGACCCTTTCATACAAAGAAGCAGCCGTGCTCACCGGCGCACTGACTTCAAATGTCTCTTCCCCTGCCCCATGCTTTTTTTCCACTTTGGGGTGAAGACGAGTGGCAAGACTTTTCAGATGTTCAGGCATACGCGAACGGTCTAGAAGAAAGTGCGCTCATCTGATTGTCGCACAATTTCAAAGGCCTCTTGAGCCGTATCAACGACGGTAAATAATTTCAGATCCTGACGATCAATGGTATCAAAACTGCCGTACATGGTTTTATCCAGCCACTCCACCAATCCATCCCAATATTCATGACCAACAAGAACCACGGGCACCGCCTCTGATTTGGCGGTTTGGATGAGCGTTAAAATCTCAAACAACTCATCTAACGTACCATATCCACCCGGAAAATACACGTATGCCTGCGCACTGGCCGCCAACATGACTTTACGTGTGAAGAAGTAATGGAAGGCTTGCGAACGTGTTACGTAAGCGTTTGTTCTTTGCTCGGCAGGTAATTGAATGTTTAATCCAATAGAGTGCGCCCCTGCCTCAAAAGCTCCCTTGTTTGAGGCCTCCATAATTCCTGGCCCTCCCCCTGTCACTACCGTAAACCCTTCTTCACCCAACAATCTTCCTAGATCCTCAGCTACTTGATACCAATGACTTCCGGGTGCAAGACGGGCTGAACCAAAAATTGAGACCTCCCGGTTTGTCGTTGACAAAAACTGGAAGCCCTCAACAAATTCTGACATGATCCGAAAAATCCTCCAGGTCAGATCAGACATGCGTGGCGGGCGATTTCCGGCCACACACATCGCCTTTTCCTCCGGCGAAAGTGGGATGCGTACCTTGTCTTCAGCCGGTTGGCGCTTACGAGCACCTGGATTGGCTTTGAAGATGTCCATAGCAAAGACGTTACGGATGGTATTTTATCACACCCGGAAGCATGTGTTCGCTATGCGACATAGATGAAGCCAAGGGCTTCAGCATTTTTTCGTGACCACATATATCGACCGTCAACGAGCACGTTTCCGGTCATCTGAGCCTTGAGTACACTCAGATCAAGATCCTGGAATTCGGGCCATTCGCACATCAATACAACTGCATCAGCTGCACGAGCACACGCCAGCACATCTGGAGCAAACGCTATATTCGAAGCAAATTGCTGAGGTAAGGACTTTACTTGTGGGTCGTAGGCGGTAACGATTGCTCCAGTATCAAGCAGCGCCTCAATCAATGTAAGTGCTGGCGCATCACGAACATCATCTGTCTTTGGCTTAAAGGCCAAACCAAGCACAGCGATACGCTTTCCGGTTACATCACCAAGTGCTTGCCGTATACGCTCAAAAAGCAGGGTGCGTTGGCGATAGTTGGCTTCATGTGTTGCCCGAAGTACGGTCAGGGGTGAATCAACGCGAATCCCCTCCTGCAAAAGTGCTTTAACATCTTTAGGAAAACAACCGCCACCATAACCCACTCC
>DAORIP010000039.1:0-5349 GCA_035438565.1 bacterium
GAAGTATCATGTATTTAATGACGAAAAAGTAGTAAATGGCGTAGTGAAACAGGATGTTGCAGTGTATCAAACGAAATGGAACGATTACGGTTTACAAAATATCCTAGATCCTAAATATCCAGGACAGGAGCTTGCTGATGACGTGGAATTCACCCGTGACATGGTTGATTTTGTGAATGAAAATTATGCTACCGATGCGAGCCGCTTGTATGTAACAGGTTTTTCAAATGGTGGCGCATTTACGTCACGTTTGGCGGTTGAGGCTTCGAATATCTTTGCTGCCTTTGCGCCAACAAGTGCCGGACGTATTGCGGATGAGGTGCTTGCTCGAACCATTGATAATCCGAATGGATCCGTCATTCCACGACCGGTTATTCAAGTGATCGGGTCGCTTGATCCGAAATTGACGCATGGTGCCGGTGTTGCTGAATTCTCGACCGATGAATCTGCCACTCAGGATGGCAATCCTATTAAAGATGATTACATTGCAAATTGGCTCTCACTGGAGGGTCTCGATGACACATACGCGTTTGAAAGTGTTTCTAATTCCGGTCACTATACTTATGCAGATTCTATTGTTGGCGCGGATAATCAGTATGAGTTATATGTAGTAGGTGGCATGAAGCATGTTTATCCTAACGGTGAAAATTTCCGCTTTGATGTTACGGATATCTACTGGGAATTCTTCAAGCAGTACTCTCTCTAGATCATTGAACGAGCAACCTAAAACCGCCCTGCTTCTAGCTTGGGCGGTTTTAGTTTTGATTTGAGGGTAACCCACCAGAGGGTGGGTGAGAGGATTGCCTGCAGGAGGTGCGTTCTAGCTGACGGGGGTGCCGGCAAAGACGAGCGTCAATGCGGCTGCGATGATGATGGCGGTCATGAAACCAGCCAAGATTCCCATAAAATGGTCGCCGTCAGCGTAGTATTCTTCGTCGGACATGAGTACCTCCGGGCCAGAGTTTACTCTCTCGACAATTTTGTGCCAGGGCCTTAGACTGTGGCCTATATGTCCGATGTCCAAAAATCCGCCCAGGCTAACCAAGAACTTGAGGTTTTAGCCTACTGGGATAAACATAAAACCTTTGAGCGTTCCGTGAACGAACGGCCTGAAGCCAAGCCGTATACATTTTACGATGGGCCGCCATTTGCAACCGGATTGCCGCACTACGGCCACATCGTAGCCAGCGTCATGAAAGACGTGGTGCCCCGTTTTTGGACCATGCGGGGGTACCGTGTGGAACGTCGTTGGGGCTGGGATTGTCATGGACTTCCGATTGAAAACATCGTGGAGAAGAAGTTTGATTTGAAATCAAAAAAAGATATTTTTGAATACGGAGTAGGTAAGTTCAATGAGAGTTGTGAGGCGACTGTTTTGCAATATGCCGAAGATTGGAAAGTAGTGATTAAGCGTCTTGGTCGTTGGGTCGACATGGAGAACGCATATCGCACCATGGATGTGCCGTTCATGGAATCTATTTGGTGGGTGTTCAAATCCTTGTGGGAGAAGGACATGATTTATGAGGGCTATAAGCCCATGCATCTTTGTCCGCGCTGCGAGACGACGCTTTCAAACTTTGAGGTTGCTCAGGGGTATCTTGATGTTACCGATATTACCGTAACTGCGAGCGTTGAGTTGACGAGCGGATCATATGCTGGCGCCAAAGCTCTGCTCTGGACCACGACTCCTTGGACATTACCAGGCAACGTTTTACTCGCCGTCGGGGCTGACATGGAGTACTGCCTTGTGGAGAGTGAGGGACAGAAGTTTGTTCTGGCTAAATCTCGAGTCGAGCATATTTTTGCGGGCAAGGAGTTCACCGTACTCGAGACGTTCATCGGGAATAAGCTGGTGGAATCGACGTACGATCCCGTCTTCCCCTATTTCCAGAATCATGCGAATGCGTATCGTGTGGTTGCTGCTGAATTTGTCACCGAGGATAGCGGAACAGGCATTGTGCACATTGCTCCGGCTTATGGAGAAGACGATATGCGTCTTGGCGAGGCAGAGAATGTGAAGCCGCTCTTCCACGTGAAGATGAATGGTCAATTTGTGCCTGAAGTCGCTGACCCTCTTGAGGCTGAGGGCTACAAGGTTGCAGGCATTCCAATGAAGGCGAAAGGTGCGTACAGTGAGATCGATATTCAGATCATCAAGTGGCTTGCGCACAAGGGAAAGCTCTTTGCTAAAGAGAAGGTCGTCCACAGCTATCCGCACTGTTGGCGCTGCGATACGCCACTTTTGAATTACGCCGCCAACTCATGGTTTGTGAAAGTTTCCACCATGAATGATGAGCTCGTAAAGAACAATGAGGGTATCAACTGGGTGCCTGACAACATGAAGCGTGGTCGTTTTGGGAAGTGGTTAGAAGGTGCGTATGACTGGGCGATTTCCCGATCCCGTTTTTGGGGTACGCCTTTGCCAGTTTGGAAGTCAGAAGATGGGCACGTGATGGTGCTTGGGTCAAAGGCTGAGCTTGAGCAGCTTGTGGGACACGAGGTGAAGGATTTACACAAACACGTGATCGATAACCTCACCTTTACCGTGAACGGCAAGGAGTACACGCGCATCCCTGAAGTGCTTGATTGTTGGTTTGAATCCGGGTCCATGCCGTATTCACAGCAGCATTACCCATTTGCTCAAGTTGGCGATTTTGCAAAAAAATTCCCAGCTGAGTTTATCGCTGAAGGCCAAGATCAGACGCGTGGGTGGTTTTACACGCTCCATGTTCTTTCTACGGCACTTTTTGGTTCAGCAGCCTTCAAGAACGTGATCGTGAATGGGATTGTTTTGGCTGAAGATGGCAAGAAGATGAGTAAGCGTTTGAGTAACTACCCTGACCCAATGGTCGTCATGGAAAAATACGGCGCTGATGCTGTGCGTTACTACCTCATGTCCTCACCGGTCGTACGTGCTGAAAACTTGCGTTTCAGTGAATCAGGTGTGGATGAAGTGGGGAAGAAGTTTATCACCATTCTCCGTAACTGTTTGAGCTTCTATAAGCTCTATGCCGAGCACGATGACGGTCGACTTCCAAGCGGTAAGCATGTGCTCGACGCTTGGATTCTGGCGCGCTTGAATGAAACACTTGAGACTGAGACCAAGGCGCTTGAGGCGTACGAGCTAGCGGACGCTGCTCGTGTGTTGCAGTCTTTCGTAACCGATCTGTCGACCTGGTATGTTCGCCGTTCACGTGACCGCATGAAGACCCCCCATAATCCCCCCTTAACGAAGGGGGGAAGCACACAGCCCGACGATCGGGCTGAGGCGCTTGCCACCTTGCGTTACGTGCTTGAAACCTTCGCGAAGATGTTGGCCCCGTACATGCCATTCTTGGCTGAGACGCTGTATCAGGAATTGCGTCCACAAGGTTGGGGTGAGTCTGGAGACTCGGTTCATTTGGAGTCCTGGCCGGAGGCGCGTGTCGTTGATACGCAGTCGCTCGCGGTGATGGGTGAGGTACGCGCTATTGTTTCCCGCATTATGGAGGTACGCGATCAGGCGGGGAAGGCAGTGAAGCAGGTACTTGGAGGCGTAACCATTGTTACCCCAAGTGGCAAGTTGTCTCAGGAATATCTGGACGTGATTTTGGATGAGGTGAATATTAAAAAAGCTGAAGTGCTCAAAGGTGAGGAGTTAGCGGTTGAACTTGATCTCACGCTTACTCCCGAACTCTTACGTGAGGGTATGGCTCGCGAGCTCACGCGCCGCGTCAACGGTTTGCGTAAAGATGCAGGTCTCACCATCGCCGACAGAATTGTTTTGAAAGTCTGGTCTACGTCAGCGGAAGTGAAACTCATGCTCGATGAGCACGGTGAGACGGTGTTGGCTGATACCTTGGCCACGGCTATTGATTTCACCGAGGCTCCAGAAGTGAAACATCAGGTAACATTCCGAGTAGCGGAACAAGATATTTGGATTGGGTTCTAGTATGTCCGAATCAAAGCGCATGGGGGATTATGCTTTGCGGAAGATTGGTTCAGGTGCAGAGAGCGAAGTCTTCCTGCCAAAGAATCGTCTGAAAAAGGGGTCGACAGAGAAAGGGATTGTGCTAAAAAATATGTCAGGGCTTGGAGAGAATAACGCTCTTTCCGAGCGCCGGGATTGGGTTGCAAATGAGCATGGTTTTGATGAGCGTTACCGGCAGGTTCTTGAGGCGCATCACCGTGCATTACGTGATGAATATGGCAGTATCATGGCTCCGGTGCGATATGTAAAAAATCCAGATCATCCAGAATTGTATTTATTAGCCCAGGAACATTTTGATTTGGCTGAGCCAGCACCGGTGACCGAGTACTACCCTGTGGACGTTGAGGATGAAGCAGTGCGCGAGCAACTTAGGAATTTTGTAAAGACGCTCAAGAAAAATATCTTGCTCCAAGAACAAGATAAGCCAGCGATCGTGCCGGATCTTTTTCCGGAGAATTTAGTCTTTACAAAAGACCTGGATAAAATTGCGTATATTGATTCTGGTCTGAACGGAGAGGCTGAGCTTGATCACGATACACACCTCCAGGTGGTCGCATTGGAGCTTCTTTCTGGTGCTGGTCTTGAGCAGATTCTGAACGACCCATTTTATACAAACATGTTCGAGGCCTTTCCGGATTTGCGGTCATTGACTGATGAACATGATTTTTATCATGCCGTAAAACAGCATGAAGGCGAAATAGTGAATGGGCTTATCGATGAAAAGAATCGTTCATAAGTTGAAGGTGGGTGAGGGATTTACTTTACAGATAATGGCCGCCAAGCGTAAGCTTGAGCGGCTTTTTTGAAGCGTACATTGCGGAGGTAAGTATCATGTCGCGGACCGATAAGGGCCCCGTAGATCGGGGAGTGGAACTTGTCAGGCGGTGGGCTATCGCCACCGTGGTACTGGTGCCATGCATTGCCGGCATGTGCGCAGTGTTTGATCACATGCTGATCGGATTGGCGCTCGTGTTGCTGTTGCCCGTGGGAGCAGCGGCGCTGAACACGCTCTTCCCGGGTGTTATTGAGGACTTGAATTCCGAACCGCAGTGAGGGATACCCCGCTCTTCGGAGTCGTAATCGCTGGTTGAGTGATGCACTTGGCTAGCGGTTCTTTTTTTTAAAAAAAGTGAACCCCACGCCCGCGAAGAGCGGGGTGGGGTATGGTGATCGACTGGTGTCAGGCGATCATGAGCGAGGGGTAGGACGTGGCCGGCTTGGGCGTGCGCAGAAGCACCACCTTCAGATCCACTCCGAAGGCCTTGGTCCCGAGGTCGAGCCAAGCAAGTCGGCGCGTGGTATCGCTGCCGGTCTGGCGGAGGTGCTCCACCTGACGGTAGAAGAGCGCGGGGTCGTGTTCTTGTACGAGCGCCTGCAGG
>DAORIP010000040.1:0-5336 GCA_035438565.1 bacterium
CGAGTAAGCTCTGGAGCGACCTCGTCTTTTGCTAAACGAGCCACTACTTCTGCGCTCCCAGGATTTGTTACAAGCTGAACCGTACCATCCAATAACAAAATATGAATACCTGAGCCTTCGCTGTTACGTTGCTGTACAAGTTCGTCGAGTGCGGTTGAAACATCGACCTCACTTGCACCCGTAACTTTAATAAGCTCCTTCACGGAGATAGGCTTGGTAGCCACAAACAGACAGGCTTCAATATTGGCTCGTAAATTCATACACGTTTCAATTGAATATCGGCAAATGACCCTGACTGCTCCGCCTTCACCGCTCGTCGACGCAGAAGCTCAAGGAGCGCGAGAAAACTTACCACCACCTCCATCTTTGTTCCCGCGCCACTCACCACTTCCTTAAAGGACATTGTCGCCTTGCTCCGTAAAGCCTCTGTGAGTTCCTCAAGTCGCTCTTCAACCGACTTGGTTCGCTCCATGCTCGCCTGCTGGAGAGCAAAAAACGGCTGGAGACGCTTTAAAATCGATTGGTAGAGCTCCTGAAGCCCAGTCGGCGTCATGTTCGTCGCAGGCGCAAAGGCCACCTCCTGAACGCGCTGTGACTTCACATATGGTCGAGTAAACATTCGCTCTTTCAAATAACGCGCCTCGAGCTCGCGCGCCGCGGCAGCATATTCCTGATACAACCGCAATTGATCCTGAAGCCTATCCGCGCCCTCATCTTCATCCTTAATGTGCAAATATGGCATGAGCTCACGGCTCTTCATGTAGATCAACCGCGAAGCAACGAGTAAGAAATCAGCCAGCTCGTCGCTTGGCACTTCATGCGACTCAAGGTGCGCCAAATACTCCTCCGCTACTTTCGCGAGCGAAACCTTGGTAATTTCAAGTTCCCTTTTCTCAATTAACTCCAATAAGAGCCCCAAAGGACCAGAAAAATCCTCTTGTGCAACAGCAAACTGCATATCGGAGATATTGTAACAGAAAAAGCCCCTTCGCGTAGCGCAAAAGGGCCTTTCTTCAATTACTATGCGAGCTTAATATTCGCCTCCTTAAGCGCCTTCTCAGGCAACGGTGACGGCGCACCCATCATATGATCCTTGGCATTTCCATCCTTCGGGAAAGCCATGACTTCACGGATGTTAGCTTCACCCTGGAACAGGGCCAACACGCGATCAATACCAAGGGCAATGCCGCCGTGTGGCGGAGCTCCGAATTCGAAAGCCTGAAGCATGTGACCAAACTGTTCATCAATCTGCTCAGCAGTGAAGCCCATGATCTCAAACACGGATCGCAACGCTTCAGGGCGATGATTGCGAATAGAACCTCCACCAATCTCAAAGCCGTTCAAGACAATATCGTACTGACTTGTAATGATGTTTGCGATATCTTCTTTGTTCATAAGCTTATCGCGCCATTCAGGCAAAGCTGCTGAGAATGGGTTGTGGGTGAATGTCCATCCACCCTCTTCAGTCTTCTCAAAGAATGGGAAATCGACTACCCAGAGGAACGCAAATTCATTTGGATCGTTCTTATCAACTCGAATGTCCGGTCGGTCCGTACCATACTTCTCCATGGCTTCTTTGTAAGACATGTGTGGGAATGGGACTTGTTGCATCTTGGCGTCAGGTCGATATTTCTTCACCATGTCAATGAGCATGGTTTCAATCAGCTGCATCACCTGCTCACGCTCCACAAAACTCATCTCAAGATCGAGCTGCGTGAACTCAGGCTGGCGATCCCCGCGCTGATCCTCATCTCGGAAACATTTGGCAAACTGGTAATAACGTTCCACACCAGACACCATGAGCAGTTGCTTAAACTGCTGTGGTGACTGCGGCAAAACGTAAAAGTTTTGTGGATGGAGGCGTGATGGGACAATAAATTCTCGAGCCCCCTCAGGTGTGCCCTTAGTCAACACCGGAGTTTCAACTTCAATGAAGCCTTCGTTACCAAGGTACTGACGCATGTCCTGGAACATAGCGCTTCGTGTACGCAGATTTTTCTGCATACGCTCAGACCGAAGATCAAGATAGCGATACGTCAAACGAGCTTCCTCATTCACCGGACGCGTGTCTTTATCAATTTCAAACGGCGGCGTCTTTGACTCATTCAAAACAACAACCGACTTCGCCAATAACTCGACTGTTCCGGTTTTCAGCTTGTCGTTAATCTGCTTAGCACCACGAGCTTGAACAACACCGGTAATCTCCACCACCCACTCTGAACGAACCTTATTCGCAAGCTCTGCAGAATCACCAAGTTCGCTTGGCACTGCCACAATCTGAAGCAAGCCTTCACGATCCCGAAGGTCAAAAAATGCCACCTTGCCCATATCACGACGAGCATGAATCCACCCGGCTACCGTTACTGTTTCTCCAACCTTTGAAACGATTTCTGAAGTTAAAAGTCGTTGCATATACATTCGTGTGTGGGATAAAAAAATCGCCCCCACATCACAATTCGCCTATGAATTATGTGTGTAAGGGCGAACTTCTTCGCGGTGCCACCTTACTTTGAACTTTGACGCTCAATTTTCCCCAAATGCGGATGTCAGCCGCACGCTTCAATGGCTCCAAGATAGCGCATAGGGTAAACTTGTCAAGGTAAAAAATATCCGCTAACATTCCGTAACCTTCACGTACGGGGAACTTATGAACTGGCACATTATCGTCGGTATCCTCGCAGGTATTCTGCAACTCGCGGCTATCCCTTCATATCTGAAAGACATCCTGAAGGGCAACACGCGCCCAAATATCGTATCCTGGGCGCTCTGGACCCTGATCCAGGTGATTGGCATCTGGGTCATGGTCACTTCCCCTGACGGATTTTCGTGGTCGCTTGTTCTCCTCGCCGCCGCCACCTTCAACACGAGTGCCGTGGTCGTGCTCTGTCTCCTTGGTTACGGCAGTAAAGAGTTCGGACGCATCGAGCTCATCTGTCTCATCCTGGCGCTCCTCGCCATTGGTCTGTGGGTGACTGTCAAGAACAGTACACTCACCCTCACCTTCGACATCCTGGCCGACCTCGTGGCCGCCACTCCAACGTTGGTCAAAACTTGGAAGGAGCCGCACTCGGAAGCCGTGGTACCTTGGGTGATGGTCTCGGCGGCTGCGTTCCTCGGCGCTTTGTCTACGACCATCATGGACGTGGAGAACCTAGCACTCCCAATCTACCTGGGAGTGATCAACGGACTCATCGCGCTTATTGCGTACGCGGGTCAACGCCGCACTCCCCCGCCCGTCACGCCCGCAACCTAACACACGCCCGATCACTGATCGGGCGTGTTTCCTTTAGCCAATCGTTGTCGTGTGCCAGAACGGGGCTTCATTCACGTAACCCGGCACATGAAAACGCATGAGATCATGCACACAGGCCGCAAACTCCCCCACATGATCCGCCTTTAGTGAGGGTCGCAATAAATCCGTATATTGCGCGTCACGTGCAAAGCGCAATAACGTCACAATCTCTTCCTCCATGGATCGTGCCGCAAACCATTCCTGCGGCCGCTCTAAGACACAATTCGTACACACCAATCCCCCTCTCCCCTCATGCCACCGAAAGGCAAGTGGTCGAATATCATCTTTGCAAGATAAACAAGCACCAAGCTCAACGTCATAACCAAGATGACGCAACAATCGGAGTAAAAAGCCGCCGAGCACAAATGTATTTCGCGTTGGCGGAAAAACAGGAGCGGTATTTAAAAATCTCAACAGCTGGAGAAATTCCTGGTAGAGTGTCTCGTCTTCAAGATCTGGTCGCACGGTTTTATCAATCAACGTTGCGGCCGCAAGCGCCAAGAGGCGTGGTTCAATTGCAGTTGCAAGTGCCGTAAACACCTCAGAACGCTCAACGCCAATCACCGTCGTACTCCGGGCACCTTTAATGATTTCAAGCTTCACAATCGCAAACGGCTCCAGATGAGCTGCCAACTTTGCCTTACCTTTCCTAGCCCCTCTCCCAACAAACTCAAGTTTCCCGTTCCCGGGTGTCAACGCTCTGTACCTGCGATCCGCCTCCTTCCAGGGCTCACTCGCAATCACGATAGCGTCTGTCTTGAGTGTCGACCACATAGCACCCAAGTATTAGCGCGTTGAACGCGTCTCTTCATCAAAGTAAGCCTGCAAAATCAGCATAGCAGCTATTTCATCCTCAGAAGCCTTAGCACCGTACTCCTTCTGAATGCGCCGGGCCTCGGCAGAGGAAAATTGTTCATCCACTACGCGCACCGGTAAGCCCGAAACTTCACCCAACTGCGTCACAAAACCCATCGTTCGCTCCAGCTGTTCTTCACTTTGGTGAAAGTCTGTCGGGATAGGTAATCCGACCACAAAAGCCTCAACCCCCTCACGCTTGGCTATTTGAGTAATGCGAACAGCGGCATCATCGCCACCCGGAACAAGCTCAAACGGAACCGCCACATGAGAACCGTCATCACCAATCGCGGTGCCAATTTTTCGCAAACCAAAATCAACACCTAAATATTTCACAAGCTTATTTTTTCTTTAATAACTTTGCCATCAGACATGACCGGCAAATCAACTCCGGACTCATAAACGCCATCTCCGTCATCTGCAAATAACAAGACGAAATATTCACCCGGTGGAGAAATCGGCTCGGTCGTTGGCACAAGCAAATCCGCATGCGTGCCAACACTCAAAAGTGGCGACTGCCCAATAAGTGGTCCCGGAGCCTCGCCAATTGCGCGGTGTACGGTCACAAAGCCCGCCTGCTTTACTTCAGCAGTAACCGGAACTGAAGTGGCATCGACCACTACCTCGCCAAGCACAACCGCGCTTCCCGTAACCTCAACCGGAGCATAAACACGCACCTCAGTCTTTGGCGCAAATGCAATAAAGGCACCAATCCCCACAAGGAGCACAATCACAATTGCCACCCCAAGCCAATCCCCTTTTTGCAAGCCTAAACGCGCAATAAATTTATCCATACGAGATCTTGGGCATCAATCGCTCCGTAATCAACAAACACATCTGCCGTACCTACCCGAACCTCATATCCACCATCATAATGATTCTGAGAAATATATACGACATCATCAAAACCAGCTTGCCGAATGACTTCACGAATCCAAGCTTCATCTTTGTCTTTCTCACGCATAACTAAATACCCACATCAGGCAAAGGTGTAAGAATCTCTGGGCCCTCAGGCAACAACGCAATAGTCACTTCAAAATGAGCCGCCCAGCTCCCGTCTAAAGTCACTATAGTCCAACCGTCCTCCCCCGTCCCCACCTCATCCCCACCCAAAGTAAGCATTGGTTCGATAGCCAAACACATGCCAGGCTTCAGCTCAACGCTCGGAAAGCGCTTGCTCACATAATTT
>DAORIP010000041.1:0-5294 GCA_035438565.1 bacterium
TCCAAGGGTGTCTTTATCAAGTCCTGCACCGTGACCTCTACCATGGGTCCTGGCATCAAGCTTGATACGGGTGCCGCCGTTGTCTAATCAAGCAGCAAACTGCAAAACACGAGCCCATAAGGCTCGTGTTTTGTTATACACACGGTGACTTATAGGAACACCCGGTCCTTGCTAAGGTATGGTCAATATGAACGATACTTTTGGCCCAGGATCAAATCTTGCAAAACGGCTTATCAATGATCAGGCAAAGCTCAAAGCCACGGTTGAAAGCCTGAAAACGCTCGGGATGAAAATCGTCCTCACTCAAGGTGTCTACGACCTCATTCATGAAGGTCATGCCGCCTATCTTGAGAAGGCACGCTCATACGGAGACATTCTGATTGTCGCCGTCGACTCTGATGAGTTAACCAAAATTCGCAAAGGACCAAAGCGCCCTATTGTTCCGCAAACCGAACGCGTGAACATGCTCCTTCATTTGCGTCATGTCGATCTCGTGACCATTAAAGAAGCCAGCCATGGCCTAGGCGATATCATCAAGCTCGTTCAGCCTGATGTCATGGTTTTCTCATCATCGACTACAGATGTTCCACCTGAAGAAGCGAAAACCTACGCAGAGTACTGCGGTCGTATTGAAATCTTGCCGCCGCAAGGCACAACCTCTACCACTGCTCGCGTCCGCAACCTCACGATTGAAGGGGCCGAAACGCTGGCCAAAGAAGTAAGTGAACTCATCACCAAGTTTCTCGATCAGATCAAAGCAAGCTAATATGCTCGTTGCTTTCGTTCCGGTGTTGCACAAGGGCTATCTTGAGCTGTTTAAAACATATCCGGAAGAACTCGGCATTTTAGGGCTCGACGTGATCGCTGATTACACTTCGCTCACCCGCGACCTGCGGATTATCGACCCGCAAGAACTCAAACAAGCCATTGAGGGACTGCGAATATTTCCTCGCGTACGTGTACTCTCGAAAGCCGATATCGCAGCGCTCGGCGCGGCAAACGTAAATGTCATCATGCCTGATGAAGACGTGTCGCGCGATCTCGCAAGTAAGTACTTTGCTGATCGGGTCACTTTTGCGTCAGCGCACATCCGCAATCGCTGGGACAAGAAGTTTGTAAATGAAGAAAACGTCATCTCCCCACAGCGTGTCATTTCCAAAGCAACAGCCGATATCGAACTCATGAAGATCGCGAACGTTGAAGCTGATAAAAGCGCTGACTGGTGGCGCCAGATTGGCGCTGTGCTCGTGAAGGACGGAGAAGTTGTTTACAAAAACTGGAATAAGCATTTGCCGAGTGATTTTCATCTGGCCTACAACGGCGACCCTCGCTCAAATTTCGACCGAGGTCAGCGACCCGACATTTATACCTCTGTTCACGCCGAGGCTGGCATTATCGCCAAAGCAGCCAAAGAAGGCCTAGCGCTCGAAGGGACGTCAATGTACACCAGCACCTTCCCCTGCCCTAATTGTGCTCGCTTAATCGCCGAAGCTGGCATCAAAACAGTCTATTACCAAAAGGGTTACTCCGTACTTGATGCCGAAGAAATCCTCGCAGCTTACGGGATTGAAATAGTACTTGTACAAGATTAACCGATCCGAACGCGCACCCCCTGTTCAGGATCGTAATCAGGCGCATCAGGATCTGACTGCACAAGGTGCGCGTGAAGATGCGCGACCGAAGCACCGGTGTAGTGTGTATCGCCAAAACGCATCGTAAGTGCCCCACCAATCATGTCACGCTCAGCAGTCTCTTGTTTGACGATGTCTTGAAGCTCACTCCAAGCCTCAGCCGAGATCTCCGAGGCGTGCTCAATGTGAGCTTCGTGAATCAATAAAATATGTTGCTTCACCGGCTTATACGGATACATGTTGTTGGTAACAATCCAATGTCCGTATTTACGAATGGGATTCTTATGAAAATTCGCTAATTGCTCAGGACAAAACGGGCAGACCTGTTTGTCTGCAATATCTTTTATAACCTCGGCGTAGTGACCGCGTTTTGCGTTCTGCTCATTCACGAAGTCGGCCATACTAAATAGCCGTCGGAATCATCATCTTTGGATGTGGGTCGTAGTCTGTAAGAGTGAAGTGCGTCGGACGGAATTCGAACATATCTTTCACCGTGGGATCAAGCGTCACCGTCGGGAAAGGTTTTGGATCGCGCGCCAGCAACTCTTTTACGGCATCAAATTGGTTGTGATAAATGTGCGCATCAGAGAACGTATGCACCAACTCTGTCATGGTGTAGCCAATCACCTGCGCGAGCATCATGCCAAAAGCAGCATATTGAACGATGTTTGAAACAACACCAATCGGAACATCGGCACTGCGTTGGAAGTGATGGATGACGACTTCTTTCGTATCTGGGTACGTAAAAATATGCATCCAGCCGTGACATGGAGCCACAACCACTTTACGCACCAAGCCTTCATGCTGAATAGCGTATTGTGGAATCCAAGGGCTTACAAAGTGCGTTCTCAGGTAAGGACGCTCTTTAATTTGCTGAATGACGTGCGCAATTTGGTTGAATGGCGTGCCTTCAGCAGTAGGAAAAGAGGCCCAAGCTGCACCGTATGAACCAGGCCCAAGATCACCTTCTGGCAACCCAAAGTTCTCACACTTTTCTTTGGTCACCCAGCGATCCCAAAAAATTCCTGGCATGCCGTACTTTTTGAGATCTTCAAGAGTGTGAGCGCCGTTTAAAAAACCAATATGTTCGCCAAGTGCACCCGGCATGGTGCGAGCTAAGTCGCGCTCAGTCATGAGCGGGAATCCGTTCTCAAGTCGATAACGAATCTGGTGGCCAACGATTCCGCGAGCTGCAATGCCATGAATAGGCATAGTGTCACGCCCTTCGTCCATGATTCGCTGCAACAGCTGACGATATTGATAATCCGGAGTGCGTTCAACGTAGGGCTTCATACGGTGTAATGAAGAAGGATAGTTTGCGAATTCAGCTGTTGAACAGAATCAAGCTTTAAAGCGACGCGATCAAAGCCTTGAGCAAGCGTCACTCCCCCACCAAAAAGAAATGGTTCTACCGTGAGGTAGACCTCGGTCACGAGCCCAGCGTTCAAAAACTGGCCATAGACAGAAGCGCCGCCGCCAAGCACGAGCTCGGCCACCCCCTCATTCTCAAGGCGTCGCACGAGCGCCACAGGCTCTTCAGAAGTGAATTCAACCCCTGGAATTGGTAATTCTTTGCTAGGGTCACGGGTCAGTACAATAATACGACGACCTTTGAGGCCCTTATTAATCGTCGCAAAAGTCTTTCTGCCCATCACCAGCGTACCCGCCTCTTTGGTCTTCTCAACAAAAAATTGCTTGTCTTCTTTACTTGTCCAGTCCATGGATGACTGGTCCGTCCTTTCAGCAATTTTCCCGTCGGCAGAGATTGCGGCGATCAGTGTGACTTTCATATTGCAGTACGCCAACTCAATCGATTTAACAAAAGTGGAGCGTGACGGGCAAGCATGGAGCCCATCACACCCCACTCTTCTTCGATCACGCCGTCGCGATTTCGATGGACTGACTGTGCCATCGCTCATGACTGTGGTCAACGAGCGAGTGTGGACAGAACAGATGAAAGTTACCAGATTAAAGATTAAAGTAGTGAATATGCAAATTTCTTTCCGACGCCTCTCTCCCGATGCCATCATTCCGGAATATAAAACTGCCGGCGCGTGTGCTTTTGATATCGCGGTAACGGAGGAAAAAATCCTACAACCCGGCGAACGAGCACTCCTATCCACAGGGCTTGTTGTAGCTGTACCAGCCGGACATGCACTTCTCCTCTTCTCCCGCTCAAGCAACGCCAAAAAAGGCATTCGTCTCTCAAACAGTGTCGGGGTTGTTGATCAGGATTACTGCGGACCCACCGATGAATTAAAGTGCGCGCTTCATAATTTCGGTCAAGAACCGTACAGCATACAAAAAGGCGAACGCGTCGCGCAGGGACTTATCGTACCGTGCGTGCGTGGCGCCTTCACCGAGGTAACTGACCTCAATGCTCCAGACAGAGGTGGATTCGGCACAACTGGCTAGATCTTTGTTATACTTTGCGACATATGGCATCACTTATTAGCGTCGGACAGGTACTCGATCAAAGCCTCGAACATTGTCGTAAGCACTATAAGGAGCTCCTTGCTCTCGTACTCTGGATGGTGGTCGCCTCAATTCCAAGCGTTGTAGGCAAGCTCCTTGCTCCAACTGGCGGAGACAACGCACTCACAAGTGGCGACTGGCTATCTTTTGCCTTTTCCCTTATTGGGGCTATCCTTGTGGTCATCATCAGTGTCTGGATGTATGCCACGCTCACACTGACAATTGCCAAGCAAGCCGACGGGGAAAAAATCAACTTGAAAACGCTTTCCAAGCAGGGTTGGAATGTTTTTGGCAAGTACTTACTCCTCACGATCTGCCTAGGACTCGTCTTCATTGGCATAACCGCCATCACCGCTCCAGGATACATCCTGCTATTTGTTGGGAGTATTGGTGACTCATCAAGTGTACTTTCAGCACTCGGCACTCCACTTTTCTTCATCGGTATCATTACCACGCTCTATCTCCTCATTAAATACAGCATCGAACTCGCTTTTGCGCCGTACATTCTCCTCTTAGAAAAAACCAATGTTCCCGAGGCGATGAAAAGCAGTATCGCGCTTGTTCGTGGTCGATGGCTTAAAACCGCCGTTCGCTTCATCATTCCAAAAATCCTGTACTTCTTTGCGTTGTTTATTATCAATTACATCGTATTCACCGCCCTTGAAATGCTCATGGCCATCATCATGCGCACCTCAAGCTTTGGTGTACTTGCCGTGTATACCGTTTCGTTATTACTCTCCGCTCTCATGTCGTCGATCATCACTCCTCTTGTTATTGCAACCGACTACTACTTATATGAAAGCCTCAGGAAAACCCGCTAATCAGCCACCAGCAATCACCACATCAATAATTAAGGAGGACGCCCCACCACTTCCGGGCGTTCTTTTCTTGCTTCGAGATGCAGTCATGGTGACATGGGAATTGCGTGTCGCAGTGTATGGCTATGTAGCCTGGCTCCTCATTCCCACAATTCTGATCCTGTTCTCAGAACAGCTCCCAACTCAAACTCAAGAAGTGGCTTCAATCATGATCAGTGCCTCAAGCTGGCTGCTGACGCTTTGGGTCAATGCGGCGATCATACTTTTTATTTCAATTATTCAGTACAAATTTAAATGAAGATGAATACCGGGTAAAAGCAGAAAATTTTCTGAATGGATATGAAACGATAACAGAAATCAGTAATGAAGA
>DAORIP010000042.1:0-5287 GCA_035438565.1 bacterium
TTTAACTCCCAGGCGTTTGGCCTGCGAATCTCGTCCGTTACGTGTAGAACCTTGGGCTAATTTATGTGCCATATTTCTGGAGAACTTCCTCATCTGGCCCTTTTTGGCTTCACGGGTCCCAGTTTTGACCTCACCGTAGGGTTGCCTACGCCTCGGCCAAAACATCCCGTTCAACGAAACTGGTCACAAATGAGAAACTCCTCTATAAGAGTCGAATCAAATTTGCGAATATAATAGTAAATTTCCCGGTATTCGTCAAGTTTAGGGGGTTGATTATCCTCAGGCTAAGGTGAGGACCCTCAGAACAGTTGATAACAGGCCGATAATCCGGGTATACTAGCCCTGTATGCGAGATGCTGTTGAGGCGGTTTTGGATCAGGTACGAAAGGCGCTCAAGCTGCATGCTGGCGGGATTGAGCTAGTAGATATTGATGAAAAAGTTGGTCGAGTACGTGTGCGTCTTACCGGAACGTGTGATGGTTGTGCGTTGTCTGAAATTACTCTGAAACACGGTGTCGAAACCGCGCTTTGTAAGGCGATTCCCGAAGTTCGGGAGGTGGTCGCCGTCTCTTTACATGACTCATCCAGGTAAGCTCTCCAGACCTTTGCGTGAGATGTTCAAGTTACGGTATTTTCGTATTTTAGGTTTAATTTCCAGCGTATTCTGGTTTGGGGTAGTTCTCCTTCCTTCGGTTCGGGTGGTGCCAATTATTTACGGCAAGACGGCGGTTCCACTGCATTACAATATCCATGTGGGTGTTGATATGGTTGGTCCGTGGTGGCAGATCTACCTTGTACCTACTATCGGCTTCTTGGTTTTGGGCGTGAATTTAGTGTTGGCTCGTTTTATGTGGACGCGGGATCCAATGTTGTCACATGTGGCTGTGGCTGCTACGGCGGTGATTGAGCTCTTATTGTTTGTTGCCATGATCTTTATTGTATTTCTGTCCCTGTCCTATGCTTGAAGCATTTGTGATGACAAAAATTCTCATTTTGTCGACCATGGCATTTTTGGTGGCTTTTGCCTGGACCCCGATCCTGACGCATTTTTTGTATAAATTTAAGCTCGGTAAGTCTATTCGAAGTGCGGTGACGGCACCTATGTTTGCCGAACTTCACAAGAAAAAGGCTGGGGTTCCTACGCTTGGCGGTTTGCTGATGTGGGGAACGACGTTTGGTATAGCCCTATTCTTTGCACTTGGGGCTTGGATTTTTCCAGGTTCATTTTTAGCTGAGTTGAATTTCTTTTCACGTTCACAGACGTGGTTGCCGATTGCTGCACTTATCGCAGCCGGACTGGTGGGCATGGCGGACGATTTTATGAATATTCATAAAATTGGCACGCATGGAGGCGGGATTGATATTCGGCACCGCCTAGTACTGTATGCGTTGATTGCGGCGATTGGTGCTTGGTGGTTTTATATTAAATTAGGTTGGGATAGCCTGCATATTCCGCTGTACGGGGATATTTCGATTGGCTGGTGGTATGTGCCGTTTTTCATCATCGTGATTGTTGCTACTTCATTCTCGGTTAATCAAACAGATGGGTTGGATGGGTTAGCCGGTGGTACGTTAGCTTCAGCCTTTTCAGCATATGCGGTTATTTCCCTCATCCAGGGAAGATATGATCTCGCGGCGCTGTGTGCGGTTATTGTCGGGAGTTTGTTGGCCTTTCTTTGGTTCAACATTTACCCTGCTCGCTTCATTATGGGTGATACTGGAGCTATGAGCATGGGGGTTACTCTTGGTGTTGTGGCGTTGCTAACAAATTCGGCGTTATTGTTGCCGATCATTGGTTTCGTGTTTGTGATTGAGTCACTTACGACGATCATTCAGATCACATCGAAGAAATTATTTAAACGAAAGGTCTTTTTGATTGCCCCAATCCACCATCATTTTGAAGCTCAGGGATGGCCGGAGCCTAAGGTGGTCATGAGATTTTGGGTTGTGTCTTGGATTGGAGCCGGGGTCGGTTTGATTGTTGCGCTTCTTGATGTGGCTACTCACTTAACGTAGCTCACTATGACTGGTCGTGGAGGCTTTCATTATGATCGGACCTTCTTTGCCTTGCTTTTTGGCTTGGTGGCTATTGGTCTCATCATGTTAGCTTCTGCATCATGGCCGCTTGGTTTTGATCGTTTTGGAGACGGATACTATTTTTTAAAGCATCAACTCATTTTTGGGTTGTTACCGGGGCTAGTGGGTTGCGCCGTGGCCATGCGCGTAGCCTACGATAACTTAAGACGTTTTGCTCCGCACATGCTCGGATTGTCCATCGCGCTCCTGATCCTCGTGTTCATTCCTGGGATTGGGGCAGATTTTGGAACGTCACATAGTTGGATTAGTCTGGGCAGTTTTTCATTTCAACCTTCTGAACTCGTGAAGCTTACGTTTTTAATTTATCTAGCTGCTTGGCTTGAAAAACGTTCAAAGCATGAGTTGAAAAGTGTCGCGACTGGACTTGCGCCGTTTCTTACAGTACTCGGATTAATTAGTTTACTTCTTATTTTGCAGCCTGATACAGGGTCGCTTGGTATCATTGTACTTACCGCGTTTTCAGTTTACTTTGTAGCTGGAGCTCCAGTTGTATATTTGTTTGGGCTTGGCGCGGTGGGAGCTGTGGGACTTGGGCTTTTGCTGAAATTTTCAGAATATCGAGCAGCACGTATTTTAACGTTCCTGCACCCAGAGCTTGATCCATTGGGAATCGGCTATCACATCAACCAGGCACTACTTGCGATTGGTTCCGGGGGAATTTTTGGTCGCGGTTATGGCCACAGCTTGCAGAAGTTTCAATATTTGCCAGAAGTTGCGGGTGACTCCATTTTTGCGGTCATGTCTGAGGAGCTTGGATTCGTACTCGTGACAGTGTTTCTGTTCTTTTATTTAGCGTTTATTTTTCGCGGTTTGAAGATTGCTGAAGCTGCTCCAGATGGTTTTGGTAGATATCTCGTTATTGGGATTATGGCTTGGTTTGGAATTCAGGCCTTTGTAAATATCGGGGCAATGGTTGGCATTATGCCAATTACTGGAGTGCCATTACCGTTTATTAGCTATGGAGGCACAGCGTTGGCTATTTCTCTTACTGCGGCTGGTGTAGTATTAAATGTGTCAGGAGTGAAACAGAAGAATTGAGACTAGAGGAATGTATGGCGCATCATGTTCTCATGACCGGCGGAGGAACCCTGGGTCCTGTGACTCCATTACTTGCGGTTGCTGCTGAGTGGAAAAAACGGGAGCCTGAGGCAAAAATGTCTTGGGTCGGTACCGCTTATGGACCTGAGCGAGCGCTAGTTGAGGGGGCAAAGATTGATTTTTTTAGTATCCCAGCACCTAAGCTTGACCGCACCCGAATTTGGAAGTTGCCGCTCGTGCCATGTTTATTTGTTTGGAGTTGCGTTCGAGCATTCATGATGCTTGGTGATCTTCAGCCGGACATTGTACTTTCGGCGGGTGCGTATGTCAGCGTGCCGGTGGCGTGGATGGCGAAGCTGCGGGGGATTCCGGTATGGGTGCACCAACTTGATGTTGTCCCGGGTTTGGCTAATAAATTAATGGCACCAGTAGCAAAGAGGGTTAGCGTGACGTGGAATGAGTCACTGACAGCTTTCCCGGCCAATAAAACGGAAGTGGTCGGTGCAATGGCGAGAAAATTTGTTAACGTTGGGGAACGTGAAATGGCGCGTGAGCGCTATGGCTTTGCAGCTAATAAACCAACCGTGTTGGTGATGGGTGGTGGTACGGGCGCGGCTTCGCTTAATGAAATGATGGCGGCCATCGGGCCTGAGCTCGTAAAGCATGCCAACGTGATTCATTTGACTGGCAAGGGAAAGATGCTGAGTGCCCTTGGATCAATTGCGAATAACTACGTGCCGCTTGAGTTTCTTCATGAAGGTATGGCCGACGCGTACGCGGTTGCTGATGTGGTGGTAGCGAGAGCTGGGATGGGAACTATTGCTGAGTTGTCTGCGCTTGGAAAGCCAACAGTTCTGATCCCTATTCCTGCATCACATCAGGAGGCAAACGCTAAGGCTCTTACTGACCGCCGGGCTGCGGAAGTGGTTACGTATTTAACTCCGCAAACGCTTATGCAGGCGATTACCCGTTTACTCGAGCATGAAGAACGACGAACAGAGTTGGCACACAATATCCGCGGTGTTTTCGCCTTAAATGCAGATGAGCGCATTGTGCACGAATGCTTATTACTCCTTGAGCCAGTTGTAGTCCCAGTTGCGCAAAAGGTATGAACATGCTTGAACGTTATATTTTTTCAGTGGTTGCAGGGGTCGCAATTGGGCTTCTTGGATTAGGGGTTATTTTACGCGACTCGGATGCTGTGCCTGAAGTGTCATTGGCGGATAAGTGTTCATTGATTGGTGGGGAATGGTTGTATCGCAGTGCTGATCTTGTTTGTTTGCAGGCTGACGGTACACGGCTCACGTATCTCGCAAGTACTGATGCGTTTGTTCCCGTTGAGGCTCCTGCTGGCATCGTGTCTGTTGCGCAGGCATCGGAAACACCTAAAGACTTTTTGCACGTTTGTGATGATGAGGTTCCAAAGTTTGAAGCCTTTACGGTTCCGGTTGAGGATGTGAGACGGCCAGAGCTTGATTTTTCAACGTATCCGGAGGCCCGCAAATATCGCACCGCAATCAGCAAAGATGTTGACAGCGGTGTTAATTTTGGCGGTCATTATGTGCTTTCAATGTGGGGGTGCGGTGAGGGGTGCGTGGGGTCCGCAGTAATTGATGCTTTGAGTGGTGAAATTTTGTCCTATGGACTCACGGCGGCGGGGTATAGCTATCAACCGAATAGCTTGCTCTTACTCGCGAAGCCTGATACGTATTATGTTATTGATGAACAGAGTTCGGCACCTGAATTCGTACCTTGGGACTCTGCTTGTGCAAGATTCAACTAATTTTTGCCTATGTCCGTCCGCCACAGAATGAAGTTGACCCCAGAGAATTTTGAGAAGGTAAAGAGCGGTGAAAAGAAATACGAATTCCGTTTGAATGATGAAAAGCGTAAAGCACTCCAAGTGGGTGAACGCGTCGAGTTTGCAAAACTGCCAGAGCTTGAGATGAGTGTAATTGCGGAGATTACCTCACTTCATGTGTTTAAGAATTTTTCTGATTTGTACCAACATTTTCCAGAGGCCGTAAGTGGTTATTCGGAAATTGAGTTTTTAGATAGGATGTACAGCTATTACACTAAAGTAGAGGAAGAAAAATACGGTGTGGTAGCGATTGGAATCTTGCTCGTGTAAACCGGATAACAAATAAAAAAC
>DAORIP010000043.1:0-5210 GCA_035438565.1 bacterium
GCCAGTTACATTCAGACGATAGCTATGGGTGGCGTTGGTCAGCGTCTGCTCTTCAATTTACGCAATGCGATTTTTACCAAAGTGGATAGCATGCCCATGGCGTTTTTTAACCAGAATAAGGCTGGAGACCTGATTTCTCGTATCAACAACGATACAGAAAAACTCAATCAGTTCTTCTCAGAAGCTATCATGCGTTTTGTTGGCAATGCCTTTATGATTGCTGGGGCGGGGATCTCGCTTATTGCTATTGATGTCCGTTTGGGTGTGGTAGCACTCTTGCCAGCAGTGGCACTGTTGCTCATTGCAAAGGCTTCTGGTGGATACATCAAGCGGAAAAATGCTGCGAGTCTTCAGACGACTGGAAATTTCAGTGCGGCCGTTCAAGAGAACTTGGAGAATTTTAAAGTCATGATTGTTTTTAATCGACAGGATTATTTTCGTGAACGCCTAGCGGGGGTAAATGAAGACAATTATCAAGCAACCAAACAATCTGAATTAGCGAACTCAGCCTTCACCCCACTCTATACGTTCATGGGGCAGGCTGCGCAGCTTATTGCCATCACTTATGGGATCAGCTTAGTGCTTTCTGGTTCGCTTACGATAGGTCTCCTGATTAGTTTCTTGACCTATATCACGCGTTTCTATGACCCGTTGCGACAGGTGGCCTCATTTTGGGGGTCGCTGCAGGCGGCATTGTCAGCCGGTGATCGTATTCAGCATCTGCTTACGCTCCCGACACACATGACGGTGACGGCGGATGCTCATACTTACGACAACCTTGGACTCGTGTCGTTTAAAGATGTTACGTTTGCCTACCCTGACGGTAAGACCGTTTTAAGTGATATTAATCTTACGCTTGAGCCGGGAAAGACCTACGCCTTTGTCGGTCCAACCGGGGGAGGTAAGACCACAGGTGCCTCACTTATTGCCCGGTTGTATGATCCAACTGAAGGTACGGTGTATTTGTCTGGCCGCGATATTCGATCATATACAGATGCAGAGCGCGCACAGAAGATTGGGTTTATCTTGCAAGATCCATTTCTACTTCAGGGAACGATTCGTGAAAATATTCTCTACGGGAATACGCGTTTTGATCACTTGAGCGATGCTGAGCTCATGGATGAGCTCACGCGCCTTGGATTGTCGGAATTGGTTACGAGATTTGAAAATGGCTTGAAGACTGAGGTGGGGAGTGTGGGTGGTACGGCGAGCGCCGGACAAAAACAGATCGTGGCATTTATTCGCGCGATTTTGCGAGCTCCGGAACTCCTTATCTTAGATGAGGCCACAGCAAATATTGATACCGTCACTGAGAAGTTGCTCGACCAAGCTCTTGAAGCCTTGCCAAAGAATACTGCAAAGGTCATTATTGCGCATCGGTTAAATACGATCGCGAATGCTGATGAGATATTCTTTGTGAATGGGGGAGAAATTACTCCGGCCGGTTCACTTGAACATGCTATGGACATGCTGTTGCACAAGACTCGGCAGAGTTGACGTGTACAAAAACGAGCCTTGGGGGCTCGTTTTTGTTTAGCGCTTCATGTGCGTTACTGAAGCGTTTCGGTGGAGCAGTTCGTCGTTGCGTACAAGCTCTACGAACTCGTACTGATTTATCACATTCCGACCGTACCATTTAAGATATGCAGAATCGAGAGGGGCTTGTTTGAGTTGCTCACCTTCTCGTTGTAGGAATGCGTCGTAGGTTCTGTACGCATGTTCTTCAAATAAGAAATTGAGTTCATAGGCCCAGGTGCGACTGAGAAGATGAAGGAGAAAGCAGGCTTGAAAATAGATAAAAGACAGGATGAATGGAAATGCTAATCGTATGAGACTATGTTGTTTTTGAAGAATTGTTCCAATCACCACCACGTGCATGGTTTCATTGTCTTGAGCAACCCGACTAAAATGCGCCAATTCTCCAAGCTCAATAGTTTTTTGTTCTTGTGAGAAGTAGAGTGTTTGGACGATATATGACCACATCTCCCAGGACTGATAGGGGATGCGTGCAATAATTTCAATGGCGTAGAATTTGTTGTAGCTCGGAGCTTTGCCGTAAACGAGATCCGTAACCAGAAACAGAGCGCGAGCAAGAATTTTTGGCGCCGTCGCGGCCTGGAAGTCTTTGTAGGTATCGAATGTTGCTTGACGAAAGTCTGCGTTACAGAGTTTGATCGCTTCTGCTTCCTGATTTTGGAGACTGAATACCATATGCACCAATGTAGCATGGAGTTTATTGGAAAGTGAAGGTGCGCAAGTGTATTGCGGATGGTTTGTGTTTGCTATACTGGAAGGGCTATGTCCCAGACTATTCGAAAAGCTATCATTCCCGTTGCCGGCATGGGTACCCGTTTCTTGCCAGCTACGAAGGCGCAGCCCAAAGAAATGCTGCCTGTAGTTGATAAACCGGTCATTCAATATATTGTTGAAGAGGCAGTGGCGGCCGGAATTGAAGAGATCATTTTCGTCACCGCTTTCGGCAAGCGTGCTATTGAGGACCATTTTGACCGCAATTTTGAACTTGAATATCGTTTAGAGCAGAAGCATAAAGACAAAGAGCTGGAGCAAATTCAGGATATTGGAAAATTAGCTAAATTTGCCTTCGTGCGTCAACAGAAACCGCTCGGTGATGGTCACGCAATTTTAGCCGCCGCTCCGTTTGTGGGAGATGATGAGCCAGTAGCGGTATTATTCGGTGACGACATTATTAGCGGTAAGCAGCCTGCGATTGGACAGTTAATTGAGGCCTACGAAAAATACAACAATCCAGTTGTTGCTATCCAGCCGGTACCTAAGGCGAAAGTATCGAGTTATGGCGTCATTTCTGGCGATAAAGTCGATACCAATATTTGGCAGATTGATAAATTTGTAGAAAAACCAAAAGTTGAAGACGCACCTTCAAATTTAGCAGTGGTGGGGCGATATGTGATTACGCCAGACATCATGCGCCTTCTTGTGACTCAAGAGCCAGGCAAGGACGGCGAAATCCGTTTGGCCGATGCTTTTGCTACCTACCTTAAAGAAGACCGCTCCATGTATGCCTGCAAGTTCGAAGGCAGGCGTTATGATTGTGGGAATAAACTTCAGTTCATTATTGCTCAGATTGAGCTTGGACTTGCCCACCCAGAAGTCAAAGCTGAACTACGAACGTATTTGAAGTCGCTTAAAAAGTAGCTATGTTTCTCAAACGTTGGGGTGGAATGGGGCTTGCGGTAGCGATGCTTGTATCGCTCGGTGCGGGCTGCTCGGGTGGTGGGCAAGCGAGCACGGAAGCCGCCACAATTCAATTGGATTATTGGCGCGTGTTCGATGACGAAGATAGTTTTAGAGATATCATTAAATCGTATCAGACGCTCCACCCGAACGTGAAGATTACGTATCGTAGATTACGACCAGAAGAGTACGAAACTGAGCTTATCCGTGCTTTCGCTGAAGGCCGCGGACCGGATATTTTTTCTGTTCATAATACAAAAATTGGGGAATTTGAAAGCTTAATGGAGCCAATGCCAGCTTCAGTCAATGTGTCTTACCTTGAAATGGTGGGTTCATTACGGAAAAAAGCCGTGTATGTTGAGCGTGAACAGCCAACACTTTCACAAAAGAGCTTGAAACAGCAATTTGTTGATGTAGTCGCAGATGATGTTATTCGTCCGTATAAGGCCTCACCAGAAGTCTCGGCGGTGAATGCTGTATTTGGTCTGCCGCTTTCGGTGGATACGATGGCTTTGTATTACAACAAAGATTTACTTAACGCTGCCGGTATTCCGCAGGCACCAGCCAGTTGGGATGAGTTCCAGAATGATGTAGCGAAGCTAACGGTTATTGATGCGGAAGGGAAGATTACTCAATCCGGAGCCGCGCTTGGTACTACGGATAATGTTGAACGTTCCGCCGATATTTTATCTTTACTCATGATGCAAAACGGCACCATCATGACGAAAGATAATGCGATTACCTTTAGCGAAATTCCTGACGGTACTCCGGAAGGTTTATTTCCGGCTGTTGATGCTGCGCGTTTTTACACTGATTTCGCTAACCCTACCAAAGAGGTCTATAGCTGGAACGACTCGTTTAGCGGATCATTCGAAGCCTTTGCAAATGGTCAGACGGCTTTCTTTTTTGGCTACAGCTACCATATCCCATACCTAGCTGCAGCTGCACCAAAATTAAATTATGGGATTGGTCCCATGCCACAAATCAGTGGTGGCCGCCAGGTGAATTTTGGGAATTACTGGGTGGAAAGTGTTGCGAAGAATTCTGATCAGTCTGACTACGCCTGGGACTTTGTGCAATACGCCGCCTCTGCAGACCAAGCCGGGAAATATTTGAACAAGGCGAATAAGCCCACAGCCTTACGTGGCTTGATTAATACCCAGTTGAACGATGAAGACATGGGTACGTTCGCGGAACAGGTACTCACGGCCGATAGCTGGTATGAAGGTCGAGATGCGGACGCTATGGAAAAAGCTTTAAATGATTTTGCAGACGGAGTGCTCGCTGGTTCAAATCCAGAAGATTTGGTGGATGAGGCTGCTCAAATTGTTCGTCAGACCTATTAGGGAGTCGTGCTATACTGCAGTTAATATGCGTTTTGTGAGCCGTTGGATCGCAAGTTTGACCGCCGCCTTTGTACTTACAGGGGCGGTTGGTCTGTTTCTGCCAGCCGCTTCATTGGCTGCAGATAATGCCGCTATTGAAACCGGCACACCCGCTCAGGGTTTTGATCAGCTTGTGGGTTCAGGAAATGACGGGGCCGGTGCGGTTGGGTTAGTTTTTCTTAACATTTGTTCTGGTCCAGCACCGGCTGAAGGTGGGCCGGCGGATGAATGTGTTTGCAGGAGCGAAGGCCGCTGTGACTTAGATGACATCATGCAGCTGTTCGTTAACATCAGTATTCTGATTTTGGGCGTGAGCGGTTCATTGGTTCTGCTCATGTTCATTTACGGCGGATTCTTGTGGGTCACATCACGCGGAGACGCCAAGCGTATTGAAAAGGGGAAGGAAACGGTTACCCAGGCAGTGATTGGTTTTGCGATTATTATATTGTCATATTCCATCATCAACTTTGCCATTGCTGCGTTGGCGGGGGATCAGGCCGGGAGTACAATTGAAGAAACTATTGATAACGCCGGTGACGGTAATCCAGATTTACAAACTACCGGACAGTAATATGCAGATATCTTTACGCAAAATGGGGATGAGCCTTGCGG
>DAORIP010000044.1:0-5194 GCA_035438565.1 bacterium
CAAGAATAACGTATGGCTCTCCTGTGTTCTGGTCAAAACCAACGCTCGCATGCTTCACATGCTTGCCGGAAAGCTCAGTATTCTTCCAAGGATCTACAACGAAAATGTCAGACAACGTGGTCCAAGGCATCTCGATCTGTGCGATCTCGTAATACGGAACATTTCGTGACGTAGAACGATAAACCAAATGATAACCAAACTCCGTCTCAATAACCTCAGAGATCTGACCATTCTTGAGTGCAAAGGCAGCCGTATCAAAAGCTTCGACGGTTTCACCCGGCTTAATATATCCAAGATCCCCACCGGAGGCCTTACTTCCAGGATCATCGGATTTATCAGTTGCGAAACTTGCAAACGTCGACTTCGAAACGCGACCAGCGATATCATCAATCATGGCCTTCGCCTCCTCTTTCGTACGTGTCTGCGTGCATCCCGTAGTTCCCGAGTAACAGATCAAAATGTGAGAGATCTTTGGTTCAGTTTCAGTCTTACGTGAAAGATACTTCACGATATGCATTCGTGACGTACCCTCATACAGACCCTTGATGATTCCCTTGCGCAGGTTATCGTCCTGAATGCGGTCAGCTAAACCACCGTACTCTGGATCTTCAGAACTGATGAAGCCAACATAACCGTCGCTATCCTTCGTGGCAGAGTCAATTGATTTCTCCTTAGCCAAAGCTGAAAAATCTTCCCCAGCCAAAGCGCGATCAAGGACATCGAGTGCATTATTTCGTTCTGTCTCCTGAGCTGCATCGATTTGTGCCTGCTGTTCAGCGGTTGGATCTACGCTCACGTTTTCATCTGGAATGCGGAAGGTTAAAACCGGAGTCTCACCAATCTGCTTCACAGCCTCAGCTACGTTGCTTACGCCTGGCAAATCAACGATCACTCGGTAGTGACCGGCGCTGGCCGTCGTCTGCACAATCGGTTCAGACACGCCAAAAGCGTTCACCCGACGCTCAACAACGTCACGCACGCCTGATAAGGCATCGCTGCGATCAGCCTCGGGAATTGCGGACATATCCGCCTCATACACCAAATGAGCCCCACCTTGCAGGTCGAGACCCAATCGGAATTCTGATTCTGGCAAATACGGCAAGTGGAAATGCGCTGTACTCTCCATGGCCGACATGGCCTGATTCCAAGGTTTTGGATACGCAATCCCGCAGCCGATCACAAAGGCCACGAATACCGCAACTGCACCCCATCTGGCCTGACGTTTTGAAAAACCTCCTTTAGCGGCGTATTTGTTCATAGTCGGGAGCATTCTAGAAAAACGCCGGGTTTTCCGCAAGTGATGACTGGGTACAGGCTATTTTAGCCCTTTTTACCTACCCCTTTCGGAAACGCACCGCAAACACCGGCGTCCATTTATTATTTACTTCATCAACGATCTCGACCGGCTCCTGCGCTAAAAACATGTTGAGCGTAATATCGGTCAACATCTCAGTATCAGTTTTAATGTCTAAACTCAACTCTTCAAGCTTCGCTTTATCCATCTCACGAGACAAAACCTCATTTTCAATCGATTTCTTTTCGATCTTTAATTCGTTGATCTTTTCAAGCAATTCTTGATAGCGTTTGTTGTTTTTCAATTCATCCTGGAACGACGTACGCAAATCCTTACGCTGAGATTTCTTCAATTTCAAACGATTGTACACCTCGGTCAAGTCTTTCATAACCAGAAATTAATGAAGTGGGGAAAGAGTAAAGTTGTGACGGGCATCATGATAACACGACCTTCTCATACTGTATTGGTAGACCAAAAAATGCTGTCGCCAATGGCTCGATGAGCTCAGGCTCGGCGGTGGTCAAGAAACGCCAATCCCCTTCTCTTGGTAAATGCTTTTCAATTTCCGGATGATTGCTCAAATAGGCCCGCAACGCATCAGCGGTAATTTGCCCCTGATCAAACACCGGTATTCCCGGGAGCTCGAACACAAAGTGTTCAAGTACAAGCGGATAGTGTGTACAGCCCAAAAGCACTGCGTCAACATCCGGAAGCTCTGAGCGTAATTGATCCACATATTGTTTTACACAATCACGCAAAACTACTTCATCAGCCCCGTTCTCAATCAAGGTCGCAAGCTCTGGGCAAGCGACCTCCGCCACCTTAGCCTGAGGGTTACGGTGCAAGATCTCAGTTTTGTAGGCATGTGAATTCACGGTCGCTTGAGTTGCGAATACACCGATATTTATAGCTTGTGGGTAGGGATGCAAAGCACTCCAAGGTAAACCCGTAATCTGTTCGATGGTTGGAACCAAGATACCGAGCACCTTCTTACCTGGATAACGCGAGAGATCGTGTTGCTGAATCCGTCGAAGCGCGTTTGCGGAAGCAGTGTTACACGCAAGAATTACAAGCTCACAGCCTTCCGCGAAGAGCTTTTCTACAGCCTGCAGGGTAAATTGATAAATTTCTTCAGGAGTACGTGCTCCATAAGGCGCGCGAGCATTATCACCCAGATACACGTATGAATACTCGGGTAATTGCTTCACAAGTTCACGTAAAACCACTAACCCTCCATAACCGGAATCAAAAACACCAATAGACATAAGGAAGAGTTTCAAAATGATTGACTGAATCAGGAAAAATTGAAATAATCATGCCTGCTTATGCCCCAATTGGCAAATAAACTGAATCGTGAACAGGCGCTCAAAAAACTCGCTGCCGAGCCTTTTGCTCGACAAACGGTGTCATTTTATCGCTACGTTCCAATTGAGAACCCACAAACCCTCCGAGACCAACTCTTTCTTGAGTGGGAAAACTTAGGTGTGCTTGGCCGTGTCTACCTCGCCACTGAAGGTATCAATGCTCAGATCAGTGTCCCCAAGCCAAACTTAGAAAAATTCCGAGCCGCAATTGATGCCTCCCCCGCTTTTTCTCAAGTTGAATTTAAATACGCACTGGAAGAACCAGCAACATCTTTCTGGAAACTCACCATCAAGGTCCGCGAACAAATTGTTGCCGATGATCTTGATCCGCATTCCTACGATCTTTCAAATGTAGGCACCCACCTCAACGCTCAAGAGTTCAACGCTGCCATGGACGCAGGCGCTATCGTGGTCGACATGCGCAACAAGTACGAAAGTGACATTGGCAAATTTGAAAATGCTGTCGCTCCGCAATCGCAAACCTTTGGCGATGAACTCCAAGAAGTCATAAAGCTCCTCGACGACAAAAAGAACGAAAAGGTCCTCCTCTACTGTACCGGTGGAATTCGTTGCGAGAAGGCCAGTGCCTTCCTGAAGCACAACGGTTTCAACGATGTCTCCCAACTCTACGGCGGTATCATCAACTACAAACATGAGGTCGAACAGGCTGGTCTTGAAAGCAAGTTCAAAGGCAAAAACTTTGTGTTTGACGGTCGCATGGCCGAAACCGTCACCCCTGACGTACTTGGCAAATGCTTCACCTGCAAAGCCCCGGCGGACACGTACGACAACTGCTCAAGCGATCTCTGCCACGCTCTGTTCATCCAATGTGCCAAATGTCGGGAATCAATGCTCGGCGCCTGCTCTCAAGAATGCAGGACTATCGCCGCACTCCCCGCTGAAGAACGCATCAAAATCCGCAAAGGCCGCAAGGCCCAATTCAAAATCCTCTCGTCCTAGGACGAGAGGATTTTATTATTTCTTACCTTCAACAAAGGCTGTTCCGGTTTGGTGCGCATCAATGATGAGCTTGGATGGTGGGTAGATCGGCGATGGCAATTGATCGAGATCAAACCAGGTCCAATCTGTCATTTTTTCGTTCGCCTCCGGTCTTGGCTCCCCCGCCTTCCAGTCCGCCTTAAATCCAAGGCCTACATAATGCTTCGGAAGGAAGTCGAGCGTGTTCATGGCGACCACGAATGCAAAGTTTTGAATTTCAATCCCTGCCTCTTCCATGATTTCTCGCTTTGCACCTTCTTCAAAGGTTTCACCGTGCTCAAGCAATCCCCCGGGGAAACACCATAACTGGTCACCGTGTGAAGCGTTTTTATTTCGCTTCCCCAGAAGCACCTTGCCGTCTTTCATGACCATGACTCCAAGGCCGACTTTAGGAAGTTGCGCATCATTTTGCATATTAGCCACCAAGCTTAGACTGAGGTTTCGCATCTTCAGCGCCAGAACCATTTGTGCCGTTTTGGCTGATGCCGAGCATTTTACTCAGTGCGTTCACCATGTTCGGAGCAGCATTCATGACAGCTTGAGCATTCGCGGCCTGATCCAAGATCTTGAAGATGTTGTATACCACTTCTCGAGCAATTTCTTCACGCATCGCGGTGTACAGACGGAATGATTCCTTCTTATACTCAACCAACGGATCACGTTGGGCATAGCCCTGGAGCCCAATAGTGCGACGCAAATATGTCATGTCGTCCAAGTGACGCATCCACATAGCGTCAACCGCACGCAGCAATACGGTACGTTCAAGCTTAGCAATCAGCTTAGGATCATTAATTTTTTCAGTCTTGTCCGCGTAGCGTGATTTTATTGCAGCCAACATTGTCTCAATCACCTTAGTACGCTGCGTCGCCAATGCCTCTTTATCGCGCGACAGGGTTGCAAACGTTGTCTTAATTGAATCCTCATCTTCAGGATTCAATTTCAAAATTGTATTGAAAGATTCGGCAATCTCTTTTGGATCCCAATCCCCCGATTTCGCATCCCCAGCCGCAAACTCGGCCGGAACATCGTGCGAATCCTTCGTGGTATGGAAATAGACAATTCGCTCAACCTCACTCTCAAGTAAACGTAAAATCTCAGCATGCGCATCTTCATGCTCATTGGTCATGAGGGATCGACGCTCAGCGTACGTAGATAATCGGTGTTTGTTCAAAACATCATCGTACTCAAGCACATGCTTGCGAGTGTCAAAATTATGACCCTCAACACGGTGCTGAGCTTTTTCAAGCGCGTTTGTTACCATGCGACTTTCAATTGGCATGGTCTCTTCGATTCCTAAACTTGACATCATCTGCTTTACCCGTGTGGTCGCAAAGATGCGCATCAAATCGTCATCTAGTGACACAAAGAACTGCGTACTGCCTGGATCACCCTGACGACCAGCACGACCGCGCAACTGGTTATCAATACGTCGACTTTCATGACGTTCCGTACCAATCACATGCAGGCCACCGAGACCGCGGGTGAGCTCAGCTTCTTCTGGGTTGGGCGGGTTCCCGCCCATAATAATGTCCACACC
>DAORIP010000045.1:0-5182 GCA_035438565.1 bacterium
GAATATGCCGATGAAGTCACCCTTGCAAGTGCACTCAGCGGCAGATCAGAGACCTAACTTTGACAGTACAGCCAAGGTACTGTTAGCTATCTCGGTCGGATCCACCGACCAGAGGAGGCTACGTGACCAACATCATCGTTCCGCCACCGGCGGATCCCCGGAACCTGGACAAAGCGCACCATAGACTGGCGCAGCCGCTCTACATGTTCGTCAACCAGGACCCACGGGACGAACCCTTTCCCGGGAGACTGAACGAGGCCCAACTCAACAGCTACCAAGACTGTCTGCAACAGATACTTGAGCGTGACATCTTGCGAATGGAGGTAGTCTCGTGTGCCCGAACCCCTGGCCTGTCCGGGCAATCAGTCACGCTCACCGCGTACCGAGAGCTCAAGGCGCGAGGCTTCACGGACGATGGAGATCTCAACCAGATCCTGAGCGATCTCAACCTGTGCACCGAGGATCGGACGCAGGACACGGACTTCGGAGAGGTGCCGAACGATCTCTTCGAACGCGCGAGTTGGTTCTACCGGATGCTCGAAGAGCGCCCGCATCTTCCCCCATTGCCACACCCGCGCTACGGGCAGGCCATGTGCAGGGTACTTGGCATGGGGATCAGTCAACCACATGCATTGATCGAACGGATCTTTCCGTTTCTGATCACCAATCCGCCGCTCGGCTTCGACCCGCTCCGTGCCGATACGTACAGAGTCCTCGTCGCCTGACATGGACAAAAAACACTTCACCCCGCACCTACGAAAGGCGCGGGGTGAAATTTATTTATCCGATCTTCTCAATCTCGAGAAGCGTGAAAGGCTGACGATGACCGACATTGCGGCGGTAACGTACCTTTGGCTTGTACTTAATGACAGAAATCTTATCTGCCTTACCGTGCTCGACCACCTTAGCGGTAACCTTTACACCGGAGACAAATGGGGTGCCAACTTGAACCTTGGAACCGTCAGACTCTGCAACGAGCATGGCATCAAACGAGATCGTGGCACCGGGCTCGAGCTCAAGCTTTTCAACTTGGAGCTTCTCGCCCTGGTGGACGAAGTACTGCTTGCCGCCAGTAGTGATAACTGCGTACATAGGCAATGGGCTGCTCAGGCACCCATCAAAAATGGGGTTTAACTCGCCTTACGCATGCCGAAAGTGAATAATTCTTGGCGAAGCTTAACAGAAAGCCTAATAACCGTCAACCTTTACGGGAGCTCGATTTTTAGGGGAGATCCAGGGCGAAGATCAAAGTGTTTCGCGTAACCAGCTGGCAATTCCAGCACCATATCTACCGGTATTGGTTCAGAAGTCATAGAAGCAGGTTCCTCACCCGCCTTTGGAGCTGGCACATTCTCATCCAAAGAGATGATTTTCCCATCCCTTATCCAAAGGACGTCAAGTGGCAACTCCATTCCCTTCATCCAAAAACGCTGAACTTCGGCCTCTGGAAATACAAACAACATTCCCTGAGCCTTGACCTGCTCAGCCGTAAGTCCAGACAAGCCACGCGTACGCTCCCAAGGATTATCCGCGACCCTCACCGATAAAGTCACATCATTCGTAGATACCGTAGCTCGCTCCTCAGCCTCTTGGTGAAGTAAAATTGCTCCCCCAACCATGAGAACAATGATGACGATCGCGCCAGAAATAAGCGCCTTATTCATGGATATGGCCATATTCGATAACGTGATATTTCTTATAAAGAAACTGAATTACTCCCCCAGTCAACAGCATGAGAATACCTAATGCGATCAACTTTTGCCAAGAGCTGAACACAAGCGTCGTCACCCCAAACAAGGCTGCAATCATGAGATAAGTCCCCAAAATCTGGCGTTGTGATAAACCAGCCGCCAAGAGCAAATGATGCAAATGTGTTTGATCACCAGCGGTTAGGGATCGACCTTCATACCAGCGACGGAAAATCACCAAAGCCACATCCAGAACTGGAACCCCAACAACAAGCAATGTAGTGGCAAATTTACTCCCCGCAATCACCGCTAATACGCCAAGCGTAAAGCCCAAGAATGTACTTCCACCCTCACCCAGGAAAAGCTTAGCAGGATGAACATTCCAGAGCAAAAAACCAATAAGCGCAGCCGCGAACACAAATGCAAGCAACGCCACGTCGGGTTGAAAAAACTGATCTGACAGCGCCAGTAGGCCAATCATCAATGCTCCAACACAGGTGACTCCAGATGCCAAACCATCGAGTCCATCCAAAAGCTTGGTAGTGTAAGTCATGCCAAGCAGCCACATAAAGGTAAGAAGAATTGATGCGCTCGAAGTCAGCAGCAAAGCTCCGCCAAGCGGGTTCGTTACCTTATCCACTCCAATTCCAAAAAATACTGCCACCGCCGCCGCTAGGAGCGGGAATAAAATGCTAAAACGCGGCGGAAGTGTGAATTTATCATCAAGCAAACCTCCCCCAAGCAAAATCGCTCCACCTAAAAACAATCCCGCAAAATGCGCTATATCTATTGCTCCTGAAGTAAAATGGTCCGTAAAAAGCAGCGCGACAACGGTAGGTAGTGCAAAGCCAAAAAATACCGCAAAGCCACCAAAATACGGCACGATACGATTATGGATCTTTCGTGCCGCGGTGGGCGCGTCAACAAATCCAAGTCGAAGCGCAAAAGTCGCCATGACAGGAGAGAGTCCGGCGGACAAAACAAAAGCGGAAGCTACAATAAATGGCCACCAAAATGGCATAGTGGCTGAAGGGTATAGAGGAACGTGGAAAGAGTAAAGACTACAACTCCTCTGCTTTCTTAAGCGTAATCACGCCGCCCAGATCAAAAAGAAGCGTATCACGTCTGCCAACAGCCCCCTTTAACAAGTAATCAGCCAACGGGTTCTCAACTTTCTCCTGAATCACACGACGCAGCGGTCGAGCACCGAACTTGGCATCATATCCCTGCTCCGCAAGCTCATGAATAGCGGCGTCAGTAACCGCAAACACAATCCCCTTCTCCTTCAGTCGCTCAATAACTTTCGCAATAGACAAATAAGCAATCGCCACCACATCTTCACGTGTCAGCGGCGCAAAAACGATGACGTCATCAAAACGATTCAAAAACTCTGGTCGGTACGTGGTGCGTAATTCCGACTCCATGAGTTCGTTTTTGATAGCACTAAGCTCACTACCCGCAGCTACTTGATCCTGAATAAACTGCGTGCCAGCATTAGAAGTCGCGATCAAAATAACATTTGTAAAATCGATCGTCCTTCCCAAACCATCCGTAAGCCTTCCATCATCCATAACCTGCAGGAAGAGGTTCAAGATATCAGCGTGGGCCTTTTCAAGTTCATCAAGCAGCAAAAGGCAGAAGGGATTCTTGCGCACCGCCTCCGTCATAAGTCCCGCCTGACCATTGCCACCAATAAGGCGATTCACAGAACTCGCGTCCTGGTACTCAGACATATCAAAACGCACCATGGCCTGTTCATTTCCGAAATACACTTCAGCAGTAGCCTTGGCAAGCTCTGTCTTTCCCACACCCGTCGGTCCCAAAAATAAAAAGTTCGCAATCGGTCTCTTACCACTACGCAACTCTGTTCTTGCTCTTCGCAAAGCTGAAGCTACCGCCTTCACCGCCGGCTCCTGTCCAATTACGCGTTCGTGGACTCGTTCTTCCAAATGCAAAAGCTTTTCACCTTCTCCTTGCGAAACCTCAGTAACAGGAATACGCGTGCGTTCGCCAATCAATGCAGCCACGTCTTCCTTGCGCACCCACCCTGGTCGCTGCCCGCGCTTGCTTACCACCAATGCCACTTCTTTCATGATCTCAATCGCCTTTTCCGGCAAAGCACCATCGTGCATGTAGCGTGTGGTTAGATCAACCGCCGCCGCCACTGCAGCATATGTAAAAATAACTTGATATTTTGCCTCTAAACTACCAACTTTGGACTCGAGAATTTGAATGACAGCATTTCGTTCCGGCTCATCAATGACGATTTTTTGAAACCGTGGCGCCACAACACTGCGCTCAACAATTTCCGTATATGCCTGTGGGGTCGTGGTTGCGATCACAAAGGTATAACCTTTGCCAAGTTCACTTGCTAAAATCGAAGCCAAATCAATACCCGTGCCCTCACCCACAAGCTCATGAAGATTATCAATCACTAAAATAACGTTACCCGCATGTGCAACTTGCTGCAGAGCATATAGGAAACGCTCATCAGCTCCCGTGCCGCCCTGTGCACTTACAATCTGTGGAACAGAAATCTTCATGAGGCGCTTATCCTGTAAAACCTTTGGGACCCTTTCCTCAACCATGAGATCGGCCAGGCCGTCAATTAAAGCCTGCTTTCCGACCCCAGACTGTCCAACCAGCACAACACTTTGATCACCACCCTCAATAGCCCGCAAGATATTCGCCATCTCCTGATCTCTCCCGACAAGCAATCCGGTCTGCCCATACACTGCGGCACGCGTTAGGTCTTCTGAAACTGAATCCAAAAACGGTGTTGCCACTGCCGTCATGGAACGATTCATATTGCTCGTAGGCTTGAAACTTGCCGCCTTTCGAAAAGCGTCGTACCGCTCGCGTAAATCGTCATTGATACGCATCCACGCTAAGGCATTTTCAAGTTCTTCCGGAGCAATCCCCTGGGCAGCAAATACCTCAGCTAAAAATGGCTCTGTAGCAAAACAGCAAGCAAAAATCTCAAGTGCACTTACGGTCTGGCGGTTGGTATTTTTTGCCCGCAAAAAAGCCTGAGCCATAACCGCCTCGGCAGCGCGTCCAAAGACCGTAACTCCAACAGAAGCAGTGCTCAAGCGCCGACGCAATGGGTCTTTAATCCCTTCAAATGAAACGCCCAAACGTACCAATAAAACTTGGGCCGGCGTCGTGGCCAGCGTTCCGGTAAACAAGTGTAGAGCGCTAACCTCAGCGTGCCCGGATTTTTGAGCTAAACGAAAACTCTCTTCTACAGCAAAAAGCGCATCAGTCGTGCAAACGGTAGCGATATCGAACCGTCGCTCCACGGCCGCCAAGGATGGTATTTCCGTAAATTCCGGCTGCGTCTCCGAACCAATCTCGCGCAATAAAATGTCTGATTTCCGATCCGCCAAACTGCGATACGCTCCAAAGAATCCCGCTGTACTGGCAAGAAAAAATGCGGCCGTAGTCCAGTGTGGAGTAAGCCAAAATTCAGATGTTGTAATACCCTCACCTTG
>DAORIP010000046.1:0-5171 GCA_035438565.1 bacterium
CCGCCTGCTTGGGCAACGTTTTAAGGTATGGCTTCTGGCCGGCGTTATTTTGCTGGCCCTGGGTGGTGCCGTCATCGCGTACCAGACCAACGAGACGGCCCAGGCACCGGAGCCGCAGTGGCTACGTGTTGAAGCAAGGCCCATGGTTTTGCGCTTAGGGCTAGTGGGGCGCCTTGAACCCGCATCGCTCATCACCTTTACGGCACCCTTTGATGGCACCGTAGAAGAAAAGATCACCGAGGAAGGCCAGCGTGTTAAACGCGGGCAGGTGCTGCTGCGGCTCGATACTGCGCATTTGGACATCCAGTTACGTGAAGCCCTGGCCGGACTGTTGAAAGCGAAACGTGCAGTGTATGACCTGGCGCACTGGTCGCAAGGTCAGGAAGTAGCGCGGGCGCGCCGAGCCATGACGACCATCCGAATGAATTTGGACGATACTGAACGCAAACTGGCTGAAACCAGTGCTTTGCTGGCGCGCGGCATCGTGCCGCGCATGGAAGTTGACGCCTTGGAGCAGCAGGCCAACGCGCAGCGCTTAGACCTAGCCGCTGCGCAAGCCGAGTTCAAGTTGGTGCTGGCCAAGGGAAGTGGCGAAGATCGGCAGATTGCCGAAATGGAACTCGCCAATGCAACCGCGAGATACGACGCGCTGCGTGCCTTGGAGGCTCGGCGCGAACTGGTTGCACCCTTTGCTGGAATCGTCATGCGCGTGTCCGGTGGTGCGACCGATAGATCACCAACAGAGCCCGTGCAGCGCGGCGCTCGCGTTAGCCGGGGGCAACCGCTTTTTAGTCTGGCGAGCCTGGAACAACTCAGGGTCGTAGCGAAGGTGGAAGAGGTCGACATCAACTTGGTGCAGGAAGGCCAGTCGGTTGAAATCACAGGCGATGGCTTCGATGGTATCGCCCTGAGTGGAAACGTTGTCTCGGTGGGTGCCCAGGTCGTTACATCAGATTCGCCAGGCTCAGGGGCAACCTACGAAGTGGTAGTGACCATGCCGGCGCTGAGCGCCGAGCAACAGAAGCGCCTCAAGTTGGGCATGAGCGCCAAGTTGTCGATCATCACTTATCAGAATGACACTGCGATTGTCATACCCCACGAGGTGATCCAAAAAGAAGGTGATCAACTGTTCGTGGAGTACCGCGACACGGAGGGTAATGCAGCGCAGCGCATCGAAGTGAAGACTGGTCGGGTTACTGCGGAGGGGGTAGAGGTGTTCGGACTTAAGGCCGGCAATGTGCGGAAAAATTAGTTGACTGTAATTTTGCAAGATGAACTCAAGCCATGTCAAAAAATGCCGTAATCATTCAATGGGGCTGCTGTAATATGCATATTCGGTTTGAAAGTCCCGTGCGATTCCACGTCTGCCGATAACAGCGGAACTATTTTTCAGAAAGAAACACTATGAAATTTATGAAAATATTGCTGCCATTGGTTTTTGTATTGGCATCAGCACCGAGCTTTGCTGTAGATGCAGCAATTACGAAGACAGCAAGTCCTGGTGTCATCATTGTGACGAATGGAGGAACTGGTCTTGCTCAGTTCAACATTCTCAGCGCCAATTTCCCTTCTGGGACACTTTCCAAGACCAAAACATTGCTTGGAATTGATTGGCAAACCACGTTGTACCCGAATAATCCTGGGGAAACAGTGCAACTGTGCTATTACCGTCCGTACAGTTCTACTGAGGTGGGATGCACCACGATTCTCAGAAATTCTTCCGGGACCGTATCCAATTTCAATACTCAGCCATTTGGGCCTGGCGCAAAAGTGATAATTCGTCACTTCGCTAATGGAGGCCCCCAACCAGCCTATCCGGCCGGTCAGGATACTGTGACATTTAGATATAGCTATTGATGGAAGCTCTGGCAGCTTTTTTAGGAGCCGGCCAGAGCAGGAGCAATCAAGGGGGTCAGCTATGAAAATCGATGATATCGTAACTGCATATGTGCAAAACGTTGGCATGCCAAGAAAAAACGAGGACTTGATAAATTCAAGCCACAAATCAGCCTCTGTAACCAGTACCGCAGAGTCCAACCAAAGCACCTCAGTGTCTTTGAGCGGTAGAGCAATCATGCTCTCGCGCCTGTTCGGCACACAAAATTCCAATACCGAACCACCTGTAGTGTCTGGGGTTAACGGAATGGACCTCAAGCACATCGGCATGAGCCCCCAAAATTTCCTGACCACGAGCGATCGTGCACTTCTATCAGACATGTATGAATACGCACAGCAGCAAGGCGCAGACCTCCAGAATGTGGATCAGTTGGCATACGCACTGGGTACTTACCGGCAGAGCAATGACGGGCGTTCCATGTCAAGCTTCAATGGGGGAAATAGCTTTGATTTAGAGGGGCATCAACTGACGGTTAGCTTTAACGAAAAAGATGCGGCGACCGCTGCCCGGATTCTGAATGGAGATGCAATCAACAGCACCAAGCTTGACCAGGGGTTTTTGCGCTACACCCTTGACCCCGGCTATGGGGCCCTAAGCAACACGAGCGACTTTGAGTTCATGGAACAAATGGTCATCAAGTTTTCGGACGTAGGTGCGAAGCAAATGTCGCTCCCCTCAAAGTTCTCGACTTTTTCTTATAGGGTAATTAACGAAAGTGCCGTCTTTACTGCCTCAAAGCAAATCTTGAACCCTAATCCAGCCTCCACGTTCAAGCCGCAAATAATCAACGACAACGGGAAGTGGATTGTTCTGGATCCAAGCGTGCTAGAAGATAATTTATTTGAGCAGGCTCTCACACAACAAAAAATGAAACTTACTACCAGCCAGAACGAAATGATCGTCAATACGCTCTTCGCCAACGATCACAAGGTATCAAAAAACAGCCAATTATTCGACGTACTCAAGCTGTTGAGCATACCCGGCACAACAAAGAAACCATGAAATCACAATTTGTGAGATACAACAAAGATATAAAACCCGGCAAAAACCACCGAGTTTTATATTCAGAATGACGACAAGATTGCCTATTTCATTACGAAATCGACCGTCCATGCATATGTAGTCAGGTTGGTAGAGGTAATGGTGGCGGTGCAGATCGCTCCGCCGCTAGCCGTCGCGGTCTTGTTCCATTTCGGGATTTTGTAGCCGCCGGGTTGCAGCGCATTGACGAAGGTTGTGCCGAACACGCATTCCTTGGAGCCGATTTTATAGCGGACGTTTGCATAGTTGACGTCCGGGCTGATCAGGCTGGTGACGGTATAGACATCGTTGGTTCCGGCAGGTCTTTTTGTTGTCGGCTTGGGTGAAGCATTTGCATAGGTGCTGGTTTCATTGCTGGTAACAATGGTGTAGGTTGCTTCTGCGGTAGCTTGGTTCTTGAAGGTAACCGTTACGGGCGGTCCTGCAATTGCTGCCGTGGCGGCAAAAATGGAGGTGGCGGCGAGCAACTTGGGCAACAATTTCATGTATTACTCCTTACGGTTGGTGATTCAGTGATGTTTTTCTTTTGGAAAAGCTCGTCGGTTTGCAGCGGGCTTTGCGCGAATAGCATTTCGATCAGGTTCATGGGGTTTTCGCTTTTCCCCTCCGCCTGGTGCGTGCGATAGTTGAAATCCCGGCTTATTTTTGACTCCAGATCGCTGGCATAATCTTTTGGATATTGCGCTTGCTCGATCGTGGGCAGCTCCTTGAAGTGGTCAAGGACGGAGCTGAAGAAATTGGTCATTTTCCCCGTCCGGTTATATTCATCCATGGCTTGGGCTGCGACTTTTACACGCCAAGCCTGTTCCCTATCATCCGATTCATAGTAAGCCGCTCTACGTTCATTGATGGTGTAGTTTCCGCTGTCGTCATAGATGATGTTGGACAGTTGTTCTCTCGACAGGCTACCAAAAGGGTTTTTCACCGATCTGCTGCCCCTGTCCGAGCTAGTGACGAATTCCGTTGCTTGCTTAGCTCTTGCTAACAACTCTGGATCGTCAGTCTTAGGAACCTCGTTGTTGTACTTGGCTTTGTTAGCTTGGTAGGCGTCACCAAGTATTTGATCTAGCAAAGAGTTCGCCTTGTCGGCCAATTCTGAACGGCTGAGCATTTTGTCCCGAGCCTCTGCGCGGCTGGCACTGTCCGCCAATTGGCTGGCTAGCGTGGAAATCGTCAGCGTGCCGCCGCCTTGGGTGCCTGATGCGCCCTGATTTTTCGAGGCGTCAGAAACAAGCTCGGTCGCCGAAGCCGCCTTGAACGCCACCGCATTGCCTGTTTGGGCAGTGGAATACGAACCAATAGAGCTGACCATAACTGCCTCCGTGAGCCTGGAACCTGTGCGAAAAAACGAACCGGCCGTAATATGAAAAACCCGGCAAAAATCACCGGGCTTTTTGGACGATGCTCAAATTGCCTATTTCATTACGAAATCGACCGTCCATGCATAGGTGGTCAGGTTGGTAGAGGTATGGTGGCGGCGAGCAGTTTTGGCAACAATTTCATGGATTACTCCTTACGGTTGGTGAGTCAGTGGCGTTTTTTGGCTCTTGGGGTAGTTCATTGGCTTGTTGCGGGCTTTGCTCGAATAGCATCTCGATCAAGCTCATGGGGTCTTTGCCTTTACCCTCTGCCTGGTGCGTGCGGTAGTTAAAGTCCAGATCAATCTTGGACTGTAGGTCACTGGCGTAATCTTTTGGATATTGCGCTTGCTCGATGGCAGGCAGTTCCTTGAAGTGGTCAAGTACGGCACTGAAAAAATTGGTCAGTTTCCCCGACTCGTTATATTCCGCTATGGCTTGAGCTATTACCTTCTCGCGCCATGCTTCTTCCTGCTTGGATGATTCCATCCAAGCAGCGCGACGCTCATTGACTGTATAAATGCTACTATCATCATTGATGATATCTGATAACTGTGCACGCGATAGACCGGAAAAAGGATTTTTCTCATTCCCGGTATTACTGCTTCTATTAACAAACTCTGTGGCTTGCTTGGCCCTAGCCAACAATTCTGGATCGCTGGTCTTTGGAACTTCGCTGTCGTGTATTTTCTTGTTGGCTTGGTAAGAGTCTCCTGATATTTGACCCAGAAGGTTTTTCGCCTTGTCAGCCAATTCCGAGCGGGTGAGTGTTTTATCCCGCTCTTCGGCACGGCTGGCGCTCGCGGCCAGTTGTCGGGCCAGCGTGGAAATCGTCAGCGTGCCGCCGCCTTGGGTGCCTGATGCGCCCTGATTTT
>DAORIP010000047.1:0-5023 GCA_035438565.1 bacterium
CGCTGCGGTGGCGTTTTACCGTACCCCATTTTCCGGGTACGGATAAACAGCCTTCCTCACTATCAACGAGCTTAAATGATTTGTCGGACAGCTCCGGGTTAATAAAGGCGGTTGGTTTACCCTTCATGTCCACAATAATGACACGCTCATGAATGCCAACCTGGGGCGCGGCAATACCAATGCCATTCTCCTTTTTCATGGTGACCTTAAGATCCTCAATTAAGGCCTTGATGTCCTCTGAGGTAGCGCGATCAAGAGCTACGGGCGTTGAAATGACGCGCAGCTCTTTATCCGGAGTGTGGAGTACTTTCATGGCTTTGGACATAGGTTCCGTCGTAGTGGATCTTGAGTGTGTCGGGAAGAATGAAGAGGTTCGGACAAGGGGTGGGAATTTCGAGTGTTTCGTCGCGCTCTGTGGCTACGGCCTGGAGTTCTGGCGGCAGTTCTGTCAGCGTAACGCCTGGCAGGAGATAACGACTGTGCACTGGCGGCAAATGATACTGTTGACGGAGCTCATTTTCTGCGGCACTGAAAGCCTGCAGATCAAGCATGGGTCGAACAATTTCTGGTAGCCAGGTTTGAATGTAAGCTTCTGCATTTTGTCGCTTGGCAAAGGCCAAGAGCCGATGCAGCTTTCTCGCGGTGGCCTCTGCGCCGCGGAAGTCGCTGGCGTGAAGGGAGATGTCGCCGGCGAGATCTGCTACTACGCCGAAACGCTGAGGGCTAAAAGGTTCAAGGAAACTTGAGAAGAAGTACTCAGTTACAATCAGGATGTCTGCTCCAGGTTCCTGGATGTCTCCTTTTTCAATTTTACCAACGCTTGCTTGCGGAAAGAGCTTGCGGAGGTTGTCGCGCATTTTGGCGCCACCAATGCCGCGCAGTCCAAGTTTTGGCTTGCGACACAGCGGACACTCGGCTGGAATCCACATTTCCGTTTGGCAGTTTGGGCAGACTAGATCATCGTGACGGACAATTGGTACATGACCGCACGTTCCGCACACCGGGACGTGGCCGCACTTGCCGCACTGGAGACGTTTGGCAACGCCTTTTCGGTTGAGGTACAATAGCACCTTTTTTTGGCTTTGTAAAGCCTTTTCTATAGCAAAAATGAGGCTGTCTGACAGCAATGCTTCATTGGTAATCTCTTCTGCTGATCCAAGATTGATAACGCTTGATTCATCAGCTTTTGGCGTGCAGAGCAGAAGTGGCATTTGCCACGACTCTTCAAGACGTGGACAGGCATCGAAAAACACCAAGTGTGCGTCATGCTGTGCCCTTAACAGTTTGGCAGCTTCACGAGCATCAAAACGCGGATTGCGACGTTCATTAAAGTGTTCCTCGCTCCCAGCTTCGAGTACGAGTATGGTGCCAAGTTTTTGGGTTGGTAAGAGACTTGCAAGTCGCGTTCCAATCAAGGTTTCGATTTTTCCTTGCCGCCAAGCTTCAATGATGCGCACTTTGTCTTTTGGCGATGTCTTCCCGTGCAACAAAGCTGTGTTGGCTCCAAAGTTTACATAACGCGCTAAGAGCTCGGCGTCTCGTTCGCGCGGCAAGAGGACGAGCATCTGTCCGTCGCGTTTGCGGCGCAATGCATAAGCTAACGCAAACCCAATATCGCGGTCTCCGGCAATAGCAATTTCATGATTGAGTGCAATTTCAGTGAGACACTGTTCAAGTACATGAATATCCTCAGCACGGATATGAGAAGAAGCAGTGGGAGAGATGGTTGGTGCCGCGCCGTCAAAAAAGCTCGTAGGAAAAACGGCATGGAGGATGCTGCTTGGTGCTTGTACAAGGCAACTGGCAATGTGTTCGTAGCGCTGGATGTCGCCAGGTTCAACGTAGCCAGTCTTGGCAACAGAGTTGATGGACAGGAGTTTTTTGGCGTCTGAGTTGTCCTTCAGATTCTTCACGAGACCGAGGGTTTCACGACCTTTAAACGGGACGCGTACGAGATCGCCAACGCTCAAAGTTAAAATCTCCGGAATGTCGTAATCAAAATACGTACACTTCCGGGGAAGTTTTAAAATCGGATACACCTCAGCAATCATAATTCACGTAGAACTGTTTCGGTTGCGGCTAGTTCTCGGCGCGGGGAAGCGACAGTTCTACTCTAGAGTACAAAATTTGCGACACAATAGCCAACCCCAAACGGTGCATCGTAGGAAAGAATGTTGGGGGCCGTGTACATGCCGTCAAGAACGCCTAAGAGCATGCAGAGCTGACGGTGTGAGGTATCATGAGCATTTTTGATGAGACTTTCAGGTATCTGAAGAATCCCTGAGGCGTTATGCTCCTTCAGCATGGTGAGCACCGTATCATCAAACACCTTTCCGTCTTTATGAAGGCCTGCCGGTGCGGATTTGCTGAGTGCCTGAGACATGTCTCCTGTCGCAATGACGGCGATACGTCGATCACTTTCAAGGATGAGGTGCTTAAAGGCTAAGCCAATATTGAAATGCGCCTTAGCATCAAGCTCTGACGGAGCTACCGGAACAAGTCGGATGGCGGGAAGGTGGGCGGTGAGAAAATCAAGTGGCACAACGCTTGTCGCACTCAAATGGTTATCCGTGGACAGGGATACGGGAAGGTCGGTTTTACGCAGATGTCGTTGTAACCGGTCAATAAAACCGAAATCCGGGTGATAATTTTTTTGGTAGCCAAGATCACCGAATTCTTCGAGACGGGCCAAGTAAGGGTCAGCTACATTTATGGAAAAGGCATCCGAATACATGGTCTTGCTTTCAGAGAACAGCAAGATTGTATCTGGGTGAGTAGCGTAAAGCTCTTCCGCAAGTTCTTCCAGGGCCTCACGAGTTTCCGTGACCTCGCTCATTTTCGCCTCGTTGATTGAAGGCAGGAGTAATGGTGATGATGGCACGAGGCCGGCAAAGACCAACATATTATTCGGCTGCGTCAGCCAAGGCCTCTCCAAGCGGCTGGAGTGCCAAAATATCATCTGGAACTGTGTGCACATTCTCCCACTTATAACCGTAGCCTAAGAATACGGACTCGGTCTGAATGGGTAAACGCTTGCCGTCGGAAATGACATACACCGCTGGTTCGGAGACGCCACGTACCAGGTATCCTTCTGGCAAGAGAAGCGGAGTACCTTCGGAATATTGTTCAATGTCAACGGGTTGCGCAGGGGTGAGCGTAGCGTTCGGGAAGCGGGCTTCGAGAATCGATTTATCAAAGATAGCATGACGTTGTCCGTTTTCAATGTAGAAGACGGCGCCGCTGTCCTTGATCTGGAGGAGAATACCTTGAGGATGGGTTGTGGTGAGGGTTATAGGATCTCCCTCTGTGAAGTTTGCAGCCTCTTCGCTTGTGATGCTCACAAGTTCATCTTCTGAGAAGCCAATTTTGTTAAATGTCTCCATGGAATCAATGTGGCGGAGTGTATCGTCAACGAGGAGTGAGATTTTGCCGTTCTCTTCTCTAAGGAGTGAGTAGTTGGGGAAGCTAATTGGTGTTCCAATTGGGAACTGTTCAAGAACTGTGGCAGAAACAGGAATAATCAGGTCGGCGTTAAAACGTGAAGATAGAACACTGGCGCTCATGATAGGGCGACGATATCCGCGCTGAATGAGCCACACACCATCCTGTCCAGCAGCCTGCAAAAGTGAGCCGGAAGGATATTCACGCCCAAACCAGCGATTCCAAATCGCAACAAAGTTTTGATTGCCGTGCAGGTGTGGCGTGTAGGCATACATGGCAGCAGTTGCAGCATTGACTGGGACGACAGTTTCACCATCAATTACCACCGGAACTCCTGGGCCGTATTTCCCGGCCGTTTTGCCATGAGTGTATATATCCTGGAGATAGCCATCGATGAACTGCAAAGCGGCCGAGTTTACTTGCTTGCCAAAGCCTTTCCAACGGCTTAGTAGGGGATCGTTCATGCTGCAATGATCACAAACTGCGTAGCCCGCAGCCCAATCGAGCTGCTTCTGTGTCGGATCTTCGTCCTCAATCAGACTTTGTTCTTTCTGAAGCAAAACAAGTAAGAATTTTGGGTTGATGTGCGTTTGCTGCGCAGTGCGCCAAATAATGTCCGCCGCATCTCTGGTACGTCCGGTGTGGTCTTCAAGCCTCAAGTCTGCCAAGCCGCCACGTTCCAAAAAGGCCTGAATCTGATTAAGATCCATGGCCTGTGAGTCCTGTAGCTCTTCGTCAGATAAGATAAAGTTAGGGTCAAACGCCAGGGCGGACTTGAGAGGGAAGAAAATTGCCGACACCAAAGCCAGCGTAAGAAGTGGTTTCATACCCCGTGAGTATAGCAAGAAAACCGGGGTGTGTTGATCGATCTTTCGTTTTGGTCTATCGTTGGCCCACTAAGTGCTATCAGCCCTATGTCTATGTTATCTATTGGCAGCAAAGCTCCAGAGGTGTGTCAGGCAATCATTGAGGTGCCACGTGGCAGTCAGAACAAGTACGAATTTGATAAAGAGCAGGGGATTGTAAAGCTCGATCGCGTCCTTTTCGCCCCAATGTTCTACCCATGCGACTACGGTTTCTTTCCAGAAACGTTGGGCGGTGACGGAGATCCGCTCGATGTTCTTGTAATGGTCACGAACCCATTGTTCCCTGGTGTAGCCGTGGATGTTCGCCCAATTGGTGTCCTCATCATGAGCGATGACAAAGGTGAAGATGAAAAAATCCTGGCTGTTGCCAAAGACGATCCTCGTTTCAAGCACATCAACGACTTGAACGATGTCCCAGAACACATCCGCAATGAAATTTCGTTCTTCTTTGAGAGCTACAAAATCTTGGAAAAGAAAATGACTAAGATCGAAGGTTGGAAAGATGCCGCCGAAGCCAAGCGCCTCATTTCTGAGGCTATGGAGAACGCCAAAAAGTAATTACACTACAAAAGACGAGCCTCAGGGCTCGTCTTTTGTATTTAGTTGGTGCGTTTGCGGCCTTTGGCTTTTGAATCGCTTGTGGGTGTGGCTTCGGCAACAGGTTGCGGATCGTCTGATCCATCTGGGTTGTTCTCAACGTAGGTTGTGCCTTCTGG
>DAORIP010000048.1:0-5013 GCA_035438565.1 bacterium
ATCAAAATCGCTTGTACCCACGGTAATTGTAACTCCAGATGCTTGAGTAATAATTCCTGTATAACCAGTATTAATATCAATACCGGCAACACTGATGTTACTATCAATGGTGGCATTTTTTGTTGACGTGCCATTAAATGTGGCAATGTCAGAAGCGCCAGGAGCCACATCACCAGACCAGTTCAAACCACAAGACCACTTATTGCCGTCGCCAGCTGCGCCTCCACAAGTACCGTCAGACCCACCCCCATCCCACGTCACGACTGCGGCGCGTACATTATTTGTGAAGTAAACAACAAGACTACTCACCACCGTGCAGGCGAGCATGAGCGCCACGAAATGTTTTAAATATTTTCTTGGCATGAAGAACACACTGAGTATAACTCAAATCAACCGAATGCTCACGTCTCTATCCACTAAAAAAACACCCTCGTTTCAGGTGTCTTTTCATCATCAATATTTTACTCAACTAACGTATCCAAAAGCGCTCTCCCCTTCTCTTCCCAATCATCCAGAGCATAATATTGCTTCTCTAAAATATAGTCGGTAACAATTTCTATCGCCTTATCACGATCTGCATCTCGAACTTCTTTTACGTACTTTTCCATAAACCGGAAATGAAGCTCTTCGCGTACAGCTTCATCTTCAATTTGTCGCCAAAGCTGCTCGTCATACACATGAACAACAGTATCGTCAGCAGCCAGAGACTCACGCAAATACTTCTCAAGCTCAACCTGAAGCTCGACTACGGTTTTGTGGGACAAGTCTTCAGGCGAAAGACGACCTTCTAGAGCAGCCACGAGCGCATCAACTTGAGCATCTGCGTTCTCGGGATCGAAATGATATTCCTGGGTCTCGTAAAACGGCTTCATGGTAAGAGCGATGTCGTCTGGGCGATCAGCGATTTCCGAAGCACGGTACGCCTCATAAAGCGCCTGAGTGGTCTTAAAATCGAGATCGGTATCAATGAGTGTGTAAAGAATGTGCAAGAACAGCGTTGAAACACCGTCATCGCCAAGCAAGCGCAAGGCTACGTCCTTCATAAATACAGCTTGATTTTGGCTACGCTGCGGATCTCCGATTGCGTAACTTTGTCGGTGACGGAGCCATTGAAGTGTTTCGGTCGTAGGTAGATCTAGGATGCGAAAAATACCAAGCGCCTGAGAAAAGCCTACCGTAGCAACATAATCCGCTTTAATGCCGGCGATCTTCTCAATCTGACCAACGCCATACTCCAGCCCACCAAAAGCACAGGCATTTGAGACATAATAGTCAGTCTCTTTATATTCACGTCCTGGTGGCAATGGTGCGTAAGTGCCGCGTGGCACCGAGGTGATCAAAATCGACCAATCAGCGAGATCGAGCGTGACCATGTGAATAGCGTCACAATGCTGTTCCTTCCCCTCCTTACGCGAATCTAAGCCAAGGGCGAGAATATTTATTTGCGTCTCCGATCCAAAAGGCACGGAGCTCTCTGCATCAATATCAGCCTCACGTGCCTTAATTACTTCATCAACTGCATCCCAAGCCGGAGGTTGCGCCGCTTCCAACGAAAGAGTCGAAGCAGGCTGCACGAATAAAAGACCCCCAGCTACAACCGAGCCAGCCACAACCAAAAGAACCGTTAGGGGAAGCAACCACGCCTTCATAAGCAAAATCCACGTATCTTTACTCAACACATACCAAAAACCCCTGACTTTGTCGAGGGCTTGTGGAAAAATTCATCGCGGAGAGTAGAATGCTTCTTCAGGCGCTCAAAATCAACTGTATCGTCCTCGGCTAATGGATCCCCTACGATAAACTCATTTCAAAATACAGTATCAATATCTAAAATCGAATTGGCTCAACGCAAACATGCAAGCACCACCAGATGCGATATGCCTCCAAAATCTCAGGCTAAGTTATTCTCTCATCAAGTAACTACAAGAATCTCATGCTCATATTTAAAAAGCTCTGGAATTCCAGAGCTTTTTACTACACAAAGAGCTGAGGGCTAGAATACCCATCCGGTATTATTCCCAAGATCCACACAGCCCATACCGCACGTCATCACGGTTGGACTTGAATTATTCAGGTCACGTACCTGTAAATACTCGAGCGTTCGTATACCACGGGCATCAAGTAACGCCTGCGTACCATTTACCGTACTTCTGAGCGTAAGTAACCCAGCCGCCTGGCCCGTGAGACGTAACTCCCCTAAGACCGTCTGGGTGCGATTGGCCGCCAAAACCAATGTACCCGGAGCGCTCACCTGTTTTGTGAGATTGTAAAACGTGGTCGTACCAAGAATTCGCTGCGTTCGACCAATCATATTTACCGTTCCGGATTGGGCGATGAACGAACCAAAATTTGTCCAATTTCCAATAAGACTTATGGAATGGTTACCGGATGCGCCTACATCTAAAGCGCCCCCAGCATTGATGGTTAGATCCTGATAACCATTCGTCGCGTAATCCATGATCAGATCAGACAGTAACGTCACCTGACCACCATTTTTACTGATCACGATGTCGCCATCAAATAAGCCTTCTGCTCCAGTGAGGTCAAACGATTGTTGGCGTGCTCCAATAAAACGGAGCGTGACATTTCCGCCATCCCACAATGGTCCAACCATAACATCTCCTCGAACCCGAACTGATCCCGTCGCCGGCAGGCTACCGTAATCCAATCGACCATCCAGTAAACGCAGATCACCGTTTACAATGAGTGTGTCATTTGGAGATAACAACACTGCTCTAAACAGCCCGTCGCGACTAACCGTAAGATCATTAAATGTCTGCGAAACATTTACATCCCAAGGAGAAGCTCCGCGCCATGCGGTTACAATCTGTGGAGCGATAAACGTTCCACCGGTAATTGAGAGTGCGTCAATATTCCAGTTGCTTTGTGTACTGGCATCATATGTACCCGCAGCCTGTGACCAGAGCCAAAAATCTGGCGTAATATCAAGTGGATTACTCACTGGAATAACTCCACTAAACCCTGATGTCACCTCCACAGCTGCCGCACCAACAGCGGCAAACACAAGACTGTCGCTAGCATCAGCAGGTGCATCAAATCGCAACGTTTGAGCACCTCCACCATTCACCGTATACGTTTGCACTACGGCATCATCACCAAAACTCACTACTCCCGCACCCCCTTCATAATCAGGTCCCTGTGTAACATTACCGCGCACGTCAAGTACTCCGTCCCACACACCACCATCCACCAAATTCAGGTCGCCGAGCACTACAAAAGTATCAGCACCAAGCCCAATGTGAATCGAACCGTAATGAGTTTTATTAACGGTAAAATCATTGAACGTTTGCGTACCATCCACATCCCAATCGTAATTGCCACCATAAGCAGCAGTAACAAGGCTTGGTGAGATAAAGCTAGCTGAAGCTCCTAAATGAAATTCCGCAAAACTCCAGCTTGATTGTGCGCTGGCATCATAATCCCCCGCCATTTGGTTCCAGTGCCAAATGCCCACCGGTACATCATTTGGATTCTCTAGCGGTACTTGACCCGCAAAAGAACTTGTCGTTTCAAGCCCGGTGAGTGCTCCTTGAGCAGAAAAAATAATGCGATCATTTGCGTCAGCAGCCGAGTCCAAACGCAACCACGGACCAACACCACCAAGGATCGTATATGTCTGCGACTGCGCGTCGTTTCCGAAATCTACATGGATGAAATGAATGAAGCTCGTCTCATCCGTATCTACCCCATCAAAACCCGCTGCCTGCGTCACGTTTCCCTGAACGTTAAGCGTAGCACCGTATATTTCTCCCTCTGAGGTAGTTTGAATATAGCCATTGGTCAGTGTCACATCCTCCATCACAACCACCTCATCGTTTCTTGTGATTGCGACAGGGATTCGATTTGTTTTATTCAATTCCAAATTTCCAAACACGTCATCACCTGTATCAACATTGAAAACAGCTGCCGAACTTCCAATAAATGCCAGGGTACCTGACGACCATTGAAACGTGCCGTCTTCAGTATCATGATCAAAATTACGACTGAGCGTCAGCTGGTTGGCCTGCGTCAACGTTCCTGTGTACCCAATATTCATGTTCACACTTTGAATATTCACCGGGATATCGAGCGTTGCATTCTTTACGGAGGTTCCGTTAAAAATCACGGAATCATTCTGTCCCGGACAAAGATCGCTACTCCAGTTGGAACATTCACTCCAGTACTCAGTCAAGCCCCCTCCGTCCCAAGTGTAGGTAGCCGCCCTTGTTACCCGCGGAAAAATACCAACAAACGCAACGCCCAACAGAAGTACAGAAGACAACTTTAGTATATTTTTCATAAATATTTTGATGTAGCATCACACTACTGCATCTGCAAAATAGTACCGACTACTTTATCCACAAATACAAAACCCCCACAAATTGTGAGGGTTTTCTTAAAACTACGTTTACATCAAAGACTCCTTGGCGGCCTTAGCAACTGAGAACTTCACAACCGTCTTGGCTGGGATCTGGATGGTAGCACCCGTGGCTGGGTTGCGACCCTGACGGGCAGCGCGATGCTTCTTGGCCATCTTTCCAAGGCCTGGCATTACGAACTCACCAGCGCGCTTGATTTCATCGTAGGCGAGCTTTACGAAGCCATCGTACATTTCACCAGCCTCACGCTTGGAAACGTTCCAGCGGGTTGCGAGTTCGGCCATGATCTGTGACTTGGTCATGCGCTTTGACATATCTGTGTTCGATTAATGAATATTCGTTTTTACGGGGAAAATCGTAACACAGGCCAGAAAATGCAAAAGAAAGTTATACACATGGCTCAAAAACTACGGCTGCAAAACCTCCTCATCTGGCACCCCGTTAATTTTTATTTGCACACTCGTGATATCTGTGAATTGCTTTAAGGTTTGCTCAATTTGAGCCCTCACAGCCGCTACCTTGCACGATCCCGCCAAACCTTTTTTAAAATCTTCCGAGAACGTTACCGTAGCTACTCCTTGAGTAATAATGAGGCTCTCAACTTCTCCGAATATAGGCAAACTGGAGAAATAAC
>DAORIP010000049.1:0-4880 GCA_035438565.1 bacterium
CTCTCGAGGACTCTTGATGGAGTTTATCCACCTTATAAAGAGATTATCCCCAAGGTTACAAAGACCGAGATTGTTGTAAATAAGTCTGCCTTCATGCAAGCGGTGAAGCGAACCTCGCTGTTTTCGAAGGCCGGTCTCTTTGATGTTCGCCTGGAAGTAAAGGCTGGCGGTAAGGAGTTGCAGCTATCCGCTACAGATGCTGGTCGCGGAGAGAACCTGGTGGTTATGGATGCTGAGATAACGGGCGAGGATAACGCGGTGACCTTGAATTATCGCTATTTGCTTGATGGAATTGGAGCCATGACTTCAGAGAAAGTAGTTATCAAGTTGATTGATGGTGTAAATCCATGTGTGGCTGTTCCGCAAGAGGACGGCGGTCAGCCGTACGTGTATATCGTGATGCCGATTCGACAGTAATTGCGTGAACGAAAAATGAGCCCGCACGGGCTCATTTTTTTATCCCCAGGTTATTAAGGTGTTGGGGATGGAGGCGCAACTTCGGTGACAGGAATTGCCCCAGCGCCGGTCGGATCCTTAACGATCACAAGCACTGGGACGGAAACAAGGGTACTACCGCCACCCTGTTTTGTGGTGGCTGAGGCGGTAAGTGAATACTGTGCGTTCACGGGGAGCGTCCAGAGAATCGTGGTGATTGCCTGGGGGCCGAGTACTTCACCGACAAGTATTTCTTCTCCTGTCCAAATGTTTTGAGCAGTGACCTTGAGAGAGGAAAGCTCGGCCGAATTAGGTACTTCAATGGCGATTGAATAGGTTGGTACTGATTTTTCAATGGTCTGTCCTTGGAAGGGGTTGGTTATTTTGAATGACCCCTCTGAGCCGGATTCGGTCACGTTGATTTGCACGGTGTCTTGGTTGGAATTGTCGACGTCGTCATAGGCGGCGGCGATGAGCGTGTGCTCTCCTCGAGAGACCCAGGCAGGGAGCGTGAGGGTGGCGCCGTCTCGACTCTGCGAGGTGGCGATGTACGTGCCATCAATTGAATAATCAACGCGATTGAAAGGACGCTTCATGGCGATATCGAGCTCTACTGCAAACGTCCGACCTACGTTTTCATTCGTATCGGGCTCACGAATACTGACTTCTGGTTGATTTTTCTTTGTGTGAAGATCGTCAGATTCGGTTGGAACCTCACAGGCTTCAAGTTTTGGCCCACCGTCAGTTCCGGACTTGGCCAAGTAGTTTTGAATACCCGTTTCCCATGGTGTGTAATACGCATCGGCTTTGGCAGGGTCTTTTGGAGCCTCTCCAAGCGGGTTGGCTTTGGTGAGATAGGTAAGAATTGTGTGATATTCGCCGCAGATTTTTTCTTCACGATATCTTTCCGGTGTAAATTCTGTCGCTAATTTGCCGCTCAGTGTATCGATAACAACCGTGGTTGCCGGAATGCTGCCATCGAGTACTGGCTTGCCTGTGGTTTTAATGCTTGGGGTTGGGAATTGTTCTACGGGCGTTCCTTTGAGTGAGCGGTCCATGTATTCCTTCCAGATAGGTGCGGCGACCACCGAGCCGTCAGCCCTGGATTTCATGAGTGTCCCGTTGGCATTTCCGACCCAAACCCCGGTTGCAAGTGAGGGCGTATAGCCCATGGTCCAAGCATCTTTATATTCGTTGGTAGTACCGGTCTTGGCAGCGGCTGGCCGACCGTTCAGCACTAAATAGTTATTCGCGCCAAATACATAGGAGCGAGCAGCGTTATCTGAAAGCACGTTCGAGAGTGTGGCGGCGATATTTTTTTCCATGGCTTCGGTTCCTGGATGATCTTCCGCTTTCCACTCTTCAAGTGTCTCTCCATGCGAGTCCTCTACCTTGATTATTGAAACAACATCCTGCTTCACGCCGTTGTTTGCAAAGGTGGCATATGCAGATGTGTGTTCAAGGGGTGTAACTCGCACACCCCCAAGCACCATGGACAAGCCGACATATTCTTCGCGGAGCGTGGTGTAACCCAGGCGATCACCAAGTGCGAGCGCATTATCAATGCCGGCCAAGTAGAGGGTTTTTACGGCTGGAATATTTAAGGACCCCTGGAGTGCTTTGCGCATGGTCACGTAACCATGCTCGTTGCCGTCATAGTTATGCGGCTCGTAGTTGCCAGTCGCGGTAGGGAAGACGGTATCAACATCCCAAAGTACGGTATTTGGTGTATATCCGCGTTCAAAGGCGGAGGCGTACACCATTGGTTTAATACTTGATCCAGGTTGAAGCTGGCGTAGCGTCACGTTCACTTGGCCGTCTGACTCGTCATTCCAGTAATCAGGAGAGCCAACCATTGCCAAAACCTGTCCTGTCTTTGGATCGATGGATACTAGGCCGACGTCGTTAAAATTATAGGTGGCACCTTTGGCAGCCAGGCCGTTCGTAACGGCTTCCTCGGCAATTTTTTGTTTATCGTAATCAAGCGAGGTGATGACCTTGAGTCCGCCGGTTTCCGTGGTTCGGGCTCCGTATTTTTCTTCGAGCTGTTCTTTCACCCAGAGGACAAAGTGCGGCGCCTGAATGTTGCGTACAGCCACGGTTACCGGGGTTTCCTGAGCCTTGGCGGCGTCCGCATCTTCTTGTGAAACATAGCCCTCTTCTACCATGCCATCCAAAATCCAATCCCGACGATCTTTAAGCAGGTCCGGGTTGTTTAAGAAGGTTGATGGGCGATTCGGGAGCGCAGCGAGTGTCGCGGCCTCTGCAAGCGTAACGTCTTGCACAGATTTATTGAAATATGACTGGGATGCTGATTCGATCCCGTAATTCGTACCACCGTACGGAATCTCGTTTAGGTACATCTGCAGGATTTCATCTTTTTCAAACTTCTTTTCAAGGGCGATTGCAATGATGATCTCCTTAATTTTACGAGAGTAGGTGCGATCATCGGTTAAGAATGCCTTTTTGATGAATTGCTGTGTAATTGTTGAGGCGCCCTGACCATTTGGATCAAGGTGAATGAGGTTTGTAAGCATGGCACGCGCGATGCCTTTAAAACTAATGCCATTGTGCTCGTAAAATGCTCGATCCTCAGCGGTGATTGTGGCCTGTTGGGCAATGAGCGGAATTTTATCAATAGTAACCAGGGTGCGTTTTTGATCTGGAGCAATCTCGTACAAGAGATGCGTACCGGTACGATCAAAAATTTTGGTTGATTGGGCTACATCTCGGTTCAAGATGCTATCCGGATCAGGGAGCTGTGTAGAGTAGTAGGCAAACAAGCCAAGAAGCACAATGGCGCCAAATAGCCCGCCTGCCAAACACAGCAGGATGAGATTCTTGATGATTGAACCTGTTTTAAGGTTTTTCAGGCGTTGTTTCAAGCCAGAAAAACTAAGGTTCATGGAGCGCACCCGGCGGCCTTGAGAATAGCGATACATAGTCTTCTGAATCATACTAAATGTGGCTGAAAATCGCAAAAAAAGCCCCTTTCCGCATTGACAAAAACCATGATTTTTGTTATACTTATACCCACAAATCTCGGAGGTACCCGAGATTTTTCTATTCTATGACGAACCTCTTGACTCAAATCCCAAGCATTATTAAGCGCTCTCCGGTGGAGTGTTTTGCCATTGCAGTACTTTTCGTTGTTTTGAGTTACGTTATTGTGCCGTTGACTGCTGATGCGACTTCACCATCGGACTCTGAGGACCGTGAAGCTGCCTTAGTTGTTGCTGCTATGCAGAACCAAACGGTTCCTTTTGGTCAGTTGCCAAAGGCAAAGTTGTCGGGACCGTACTATGTTAAAACCGTGGTTGCTTCTGCGTATAACAGTGTTCCCGGCCAAACTGACAGCACGCCATTTATTACCGCTTCCGGTACGCATGTTCGTCACGGTGTGTTGGCGGCAAACTTTTTACCAATTGGTACCCAAGTGACCATCCCAGATATTTATGGCGATGAGATTTTTGTGGTTGAAGATCGCATGAATGCTCGATATACGAATAATATTGATATTTGGATGGAGAGTATTGCTGACGCAAAACAGTTTGGCCGTCGAACGGTGAAGATTTATGTGTATACGGGAGTGTAAAAAATCCTTGGCCAATGTTACTCTGTTAGTAAATCACCCCGTTTCAAAATGATTGTATGAAAAAGTTAGTTCTTGTGCTCGGTTTACTTGTAGCTGTAGGTGCTGGTTGTGTGTCGCTCGGCAAGCTTGGCGGGCAAAAGGTTGTGGAGGGTAAGTGGTTACTTGCCTTTGACCTTCCGTCTTCGTGGATGATGACGGTTCCGTACCAATCACCCAGCACAAAGGCAGTAGTTCCAAGCGATGAAGTTGAGCGCAATGACAACGAAATTTATCTACAATCAACCACCAAAGCCATTGTCCTTGGCGGAGTTGCTCCTGATGCCTCTGTATCCGCCGACTCATACACGAATTTGAGTGGAAATTTGCTTATCAAGGTAAGCCAACTGGATCCTCGCCGCGTGATTCCATCAGAAGCTGAGGACATGGGTGACGGTTTTTCCAAGGTAAAGTTGTGTGAGGATGGCGGTGAATGTGAGATTGGTGGTCGTTATAACTACGATTATTACTTAAAAACGGACACCACGAACTATAAGTTCGTTGTGTACGGTGACGACATCAATCAGGCTGAACAGATTATTACCTCTGCCGAGGTTGTGACTGCAGCAGCTACTGACACCAAGTAAACATAAAACGCGAGTCCATTTGGACTCGCGTTTTTCTGTCTGTCAGAAAACTCGGTGCAACACCTAAACAAAAACCCATAAAATTCGTCAGGACGAGGAAGGGCGGCGACGGAGGACGAGGCGTATAGAGGATATACGGTGAGTCCGAGTATGCCGGCCTGACAACGTCATGGCGGATTTTATGGGTTTTTGCATTCTTGGAGGCCACAGCCGGGATCGAACCGGCT
>DAORIP010000050.1:0-4754 GCA_035438565.1 bacterium
GACTTGAAGAGCGCACGCGCCAACCCCATAAACAAGGCAGCTTACAACGCAGCCTGCGTCAAATCAGCGCTACCTTCCTGTCCCGCCAGAAGTGCCACTCCGATCATGGCAAAAATCAACCCCATGTTTTCAATACTCGAATACGCAAGTAGACGTTTCATGTCACGCTCCACTACCGCATAAAGCACGCCCACAACTGCGGAGAGTGCACCGAGTGTAAGTACCGTAAGTGAAAACCACAGCGGAACACCCGGCACCATGAACAAAAGAACTCTCAAAAAACCGTACAAAGGTATGGTGATACCCGCACCTGCCATGAGCGCAAGCGCTGAAATTGGGGTCTCTCCATAAGCTTCCGGCAGCCAAACATGAAACGGCACCAAGCCCGCCTTACTCCCAAAACCTACAAGCAATAAACCTAGGGCAACATAGAAAGTCATTTGCGATAATTGACCGGTTACGACAGCCAAGACGGAGAAGTCACTCAACAACGCGCCACCTGAAAGCAAGAAAAAGCCCGCCATAATCGCGCCGGCCCCAAGATGTGTCATGATCAGATACAAAAACGCCGACTTTCGTGAGGCCAGGGAGCCGTCAGCGAGCACCAGGAAAAATGAGACAATCGACATGATCTCCCAGAAGGTCATGAAGCCAATAATGTTCGTCGACAAGATCACGCCCTGAAGACCAAAAACAAAAAGCGCCGTGAGAACATTGACCGATCGAATATTGTAGTGGTGCGCCTGCTGTTCAAGATACGGAATGGCATAAATAGCCACAAACACCGTTACTACAGACACGATGCTGTAGAAAATTGCCGAAAAGCGATCAAGGCCAAACACCATGTTGTAAAACAATGGCCAAGTATGAGTAACGCCATCCGCGGCAACAGGATAAAGCGCTTCAGGCAAGGCTAAGGTGACCCCGTTCCCCGTCGCAAGAATAACGCCAACAACCGTACCTACAATAGCGCTTAGAGCCAACATGACATTGCTCGCCTTATGCGCATACGCATGCGGAACAAGCGCTAAGAGTCCAGCAACAAGCGTACCGAGCACTGAAACTACTAAACCAATCGCAAGTGTAGACAAAGACATAATTTAGCTTCTGGCTGACTGAAGAGCATTAAGCACGCCACGCAGGATAGCCGTGGGTGTTGGCGGATCTCCTGGAATGCGTACATGGACTGGAATAACTGCCTCGACTGGGCCAACCACGGCGTATGAATCTTTCCAAATCCCTCCCGTGCAAGCTCCGTCCCCAACGGCAACGACCAGACAAGGTTGAGGCGCAGCTTCGTAGGTTGTTTTTAAAGCACGTTCAAGGTTTCTCGTTACCGGACCGGTAACGAACAAGACATCAGCGTGTCGTGGCGAGGCAACAAAACTCAAACCAAAACGATCAATATCGTAATACGCGTTGTTGAGCGCCGTGAGTTCAATCTCTTCTGCGTTCGTTGAACCTGCATCGACCGCCCGAATCCTAAGTGATCGGCCACCGTAGAGGTGTTGAATAACACGTTTCAACTCTTCACCTATTTTCTCAAATTCCTCGTCCTTAACATCAGTAAAAGATTTTTGAGACACCGTGACTTTTGGACCGAAAAATAACAAGCCAAGCAAGCGGAGTAACGTCATAGGCAAACGTATTTTTGAATGGCAAAAGTGTACGCCGTCGCTTGAAAAAACGTCAATTAAAATGGGGTATATCTTTTGCGCTTTACCTAAGATCAGCAAAAAAAGAACCGTAGTATCCCAAACCGCATTTAGCGCTTCAGAACACTACGGCAGGCCACCACAAGCCGATCAACTTCCAACGTGAGTCGGAAATTCACGGCCCTGGTGCGACACGTGCACAGGCGGCGGCGCAGCCAACCACCTAAGAGTCCGTTCACGACTCACGAAGTACGTACTTGGACGCCGGTCGATCCCGAGCATCGTCCACTCGACATGCAAGAAGCATGCAACCTTCACGCCGAGCGTAGCAGCGTAACGCTTGATGAGCTCAAGCTTGGCAGCGACGAGCGCAGACAGGACCTCGTCCACACTCATCCCAGCCGCATCTGCAGCTCCACACGGCACGTGGGCCACAAGTACAAGCGATCTGATCTGCTTCAACCTGACCGCGCCACGAATATTGGTGCGCATTGCCACACCAACCGGAACCTCAGCTCCGCAATCATCACGATCCAGGTGGAGCGGAGAGGTCGGGGAGATGGAAAGCGGACCACCGTTCAAGTGCAACCGGTGCATCCGACCATGAACGGTATCTGCCAAGTAGGCAGTGTAATTCCGTTCCTGATCGCAGTCGCCGCAAGCACAGATGATGACGCCATTCGCGGCATTCACCAAATGACCTTGGACGCCTTGAAGAACGCGGTCTACCTTCATCTGTTGCAGCCGCGCAACGGCTGCAACGCATTCGGGGAGGGGCGAGGAGATCAAACAGTCACCGTGATTCACTGGGGGTGGGAGGTGGTGCGCGCTTGAGACACGCAATCCGTTTGCTTGAGACAAACGGATTAAAAAAGGGTACGCTCGTTAATTACTGGTTTCAACGAACGCGGTGGATAGATTTTAAAAAACCTTGTGACCTAGCGGCGTTTCTTGCCCTTTAATGCGACACGATAACGCGCAAGTTCACGTTCAAGATGAGCAGCAGCATTCGCAAATGCGACATCATCACGAACACGAATATTTTTAAGCGCCTCTTCAGCGCGCTGTTTCGCGGCTTCAATTTTTTCAAGCTCAAGCTCTTCAGAACGTTCCGCGGTATTTGCTAAAATTACAATCCGATTATCGGCCTGAACCTCAATCAGTCCTGTTGATACCGCCATGAGCTCTTCTTTTCCCTGAGCTGTCTTTACACGCATCTCCCCCGCCTTCAATAATGAGGCGAGAGGAATATGTCCGGGCAAAATTGTAATTTCCCCATCCTCGGTCATCACCGAGAGTGAGGCGGCCTCACCCTCCAGCACAACACGCTCCGGGGTAATAATTTTGTATTCTAATTTGGACATACAGAATGCGGGTATTACCCCGACTTTAAACAACCTCATCAATACCGCCCTTCATGTAGAAGGCCTGCTCAGGTTTATCGTCGTGTTTACCTTCCAAAATCTCCTTGAAGCCCCGTACAGTCTCTGAAAGCGGTACGTACTTGCCAGGAGCTCCCGTAAACTGCTGAGCAACGTTAAAAGGTTGAGACAGGAACTTCTGAATCTTACGAGCACGTGCCACAGTCCGTTTATCCTCTTCGGACAACTCATCCATACCCAAAATGGCAATAATATCCTGAAGATCCTTGTAGCGCTGCAATACCTTCTGAACGCCACGGGCTACATCGTAATGCTCTTGACCAACAATGTTTGGGTCCAAAATTGTCGAAGCTGAGTCCAAAGGATCAACAGCTGGATAAATAGCTAATTCCGCCAAAGCACGTGACAGGGTCACCGTGGAGTCCAAGTGACCAAAGGTTGTGGCTGGAGCCGGGTCAGTCAAGTCATCAGCTGGTACGTACACAGCCTGAATAGAAGTGATCGAACCTTTATTTGTTGAGGTAATTCGTTCCTGAAGTGCACCCATTTCTGTTGCCAAGTTTGGCTGATAACCTACAGCTGATGGAATACGACCAAGAAGTGATGAGACTTCAGAACCTGCTTGAGTGAAACGGAAAATGTTATCAATAAACATGAGCACGTCACGGCCTTCATCATCTCGGAAATATTCGGCCATGGTCAAACCCGTAAGTGCTACACGTGCGCGGGCTCCTGGTGGTTCATTCATCTGACCGAACACGAGCGCTGTCTTGTTCAGAACGCCAGAGTCCTTCATTTCCATGTACAAATCATTACCCTCACGCGTACGCTCACCCACACCCGCGAATACTGAGTAACCACCATGCTCCTTAGCAATGTTGTGAATCAACTCTTGAATAAGCACGGTCTTACCTACACCAGCACCACCAAACAAACCCGTCTTACCACCTTTTAAAATCGGACAGATCAAATCAACCACCTTAATTCCAGTTTCAAATACTTGAGCTTCCGTGGCCTGCTCAGTGAAAGAAGGGGCTGCTCGATGGATTGGATCAAGACGCTTGCCTTTCACCTCTCCAAGACCATCAATTGGCAAACCGTTGACATCGAACATGCGACCAAGCGTGTCAGGGCCCACCGGAATACTAATAGGCTTTCCTGTCGCGCTCACTTCAAGACCACGCGTTAAACCATCCGTCGCACCCATAGAAATGGTGCGCACTAAGCCACCCTCAAGATGTTGAGAGACTTCAAGTACGAGCTCTCCGCCTTCATGCTTGACGGTTAAAGCAGATAATACCGGTGGGACCTCCCCGGTAAAACGTACATCCACCACTGGTCCAATGATTTGTGCGATTGTTCCTTTCATATATTTATTCTAGGGCTGCTTTACCAGAACTAATTTCTGCGATCTCTTGAGTGATGCCGGCCTGACGCGCTTGGTTATACGTGAAGGTCAGGGCTCCAAGCATATCTTTAGCTGCATCAGAAGCGCTTTTCATGGCCATCATACGCGCCGCGTGTTCCGATGCCGTTGATTCGAGGAGTGCTTGCCAAAGCATTGTTTCCGCTATTGCTGGCAGAATTCTGTCGAGCACCTGCGCACGTGAAGGTTCAAACAGATATTCGGCTTTGTGCGAGGATGCCTCAGCCATCTTTGGAGATAGCGGCAGCAAGTCGACAATAGTTGGTTTCTGGGTAATTCCAGAAATGTAAT
>DAORIP010000051.1:0-4744 GCA_035438565.1 bacterium
ATCCGGTGTGATTGTCGGTTCTGTAACTGGGGTGAATACTAGGAGAATAAGATGAATGCTCTTGTGAAATTAGCTGATAGAGAAATGGCGGTCGAGACTTCTATGGAAGTATCGAACCGTGTTGAGCGCCTGAAAAAAGCAGTGCAAGCCGAAACCAATGGTGCATGCATTGAGCGTCCTATGCTTTGGACCAAATACCATCGTAACAAGGCCAACAGCGATAAGACGACCAACGTGAAAATGGCCGAAGCTGTGCGCTATGTGCTCAATAACAAGACTGTGCGTATTTACGATGATGAGTTGATTGTTGGCAACTTCACCTCCAAACGCGTCGCTGGCTTCTGCTATCCAGAGTTGAGTGGCTTGGAACCCATGTCCCAAGTATTCAATATGCCTTCTCGAAAGGTAAATCCCCTCGAAATCAGTTTGAAAGACCGCTTTAAGCTATTTTCACAGATTCCCTTCTGGCTAAACAAAAATACATCGACTCTGGCGTTCGACGGCATGAAAGAAGGAATGCGTTTCGCCAAAGAACAGTCGGAAGCCTTACAGTACCAAATCTATGAAGCTGGTGGTATCTCTCATATCGCTCCTAACTACGAGAAAATAATCAACGTTGGTGCTCAAGGAATTATTGAAGAAGTAGAAGCACTTGAGAGCGAAACCGATGATTCTGAAAAATTGGATTTCTACAAGGCCGTCAAAATTTCTATGAAGGGTATGGCGGAATTCGGTGATCGCTACGCCGCTGAAGCCAGCAAAATGGCCTCTGTTGAAACCGATCCGGTAAGAAAGCAAGAGCTGTTGGAGATTGCTTCCATTTGTGCCCGTGTACCTCGCTTTGGTGCCACCAGCTTCTACGAAGCGGTTCAGTCCATGACGCTGGCACACATCTGTATCTTTATGGAAACCCTTGGTGAAACTACATGCCCAGGTCGTATCGATCAGTTCCTAAATCCGTTCTATGAGAAAGATGTGGCCGCTGGCAATATTTCTCGTGAGAGAGCTAAAGAAATCCTCGGCGCGTTCTGCGTCAAACTGTGTGAAACCATTCCAATGCACGGTGAAGTCGGTACCAGCACTCTGGGCGGTTTGACCAGTTGGGAAGTTGTGACTATCGGCGGTCAGGATAAAGACGGCAACGACGCCACCAACGAGCTGAGCTTTGTATTGCTGGAATTAGCCGATGAGCTGCGTATGCGTCAGCCTAACTTTCATGTGCGTATTCATAAAAATACCCCCAAAGCGTTCTACGACGAGGTGATTCGCATTAACTTCGGCCCTGGTTCTGCTCCTGCCATGTACAACGATGAGACCATTATCGAGTCCATGACCGATATCGGTTATTCTCTGGAAGACGCACGCAACTACGTGGCTATTGGCTGTGTAGAGCCTACCGCGCCAGGCAAAACTCTGGCTTCCACTGATGCCGCTATGTACAACATGCCGTTGGCGATTGAATTGCTCCTTAATGAAGGTCGTCAGTTTGGTTCTAAAAAGCAAATTGGTGCTAAAACCCCTCCAGTGTCCGAAATGAAAACCATGGACGATGTGGTTGCGGCTTACGATACCCAAGTGAAGCATCAGCTGGGTAAACTGCGCAGAGACCTGGAAGCGGTAGAAAAATTCCATGCCAAGCATCATCCCACCCCGCTCAGCAGTGCGCTGCTGGAGGGATGTGTGGAAACAGGTGTTTGCTCTACCAAAGGTGGCGCTGTCTATAATTTCTCTGGTATTCAGGGCTGTGGTATGGCGGCCACTGCGGATTCATTGCGCTGCATTGAAAAAGCAGTATTTGAAGATGGTTGGATTTCCCTGGAAGGGCTGGTCGATCAGCTGAAAGACAATATCAGCGATGAGAAGGTGTTCACTAAACTAAATGCCATTGATAAATTCGGTAACGATATTCCGGAAGCCGATAAGTGGATGATCTGGGTTGGTGAGCACTACGCTGATAACATTAAGGCACTGGGTAAAAATACCCGTGGCGGCAACCACAATGCCGGTGTTTATTCCAATACGTCACACACGCACTTCGGTGGTCTTGTGAACGCGCTGCCTAACGGTCGTCGTGCCGGTGAAACTTTTGCGTCTGGCTTTGCTCCTGAAAATGGCGCAGACAAGCGTGGTACCACCGCACTATTGAATTCCATGAACAAGATTAACTACAAGAACTTTGCCAACGGCATCAACTTCAATATCAAGTTAGACGCTTCCAGCTATGAGTGTGATGACGGCAAGAGTGCCTTGGGCAGCTTGTACAAGGTGTTCTTCAAGCGTGGAGGTATGCAGGTTCAGGCCAATATGCTGGATCCTAAGATTCTGATTGAAGCTCGTGATAACCCTGAGCTGCATCCGAACTTGTTGATCCGCGTATCCGGTTATTCCGCGTACTTTAATGACCTGTCTCCGAAGATGCAGGATGAAGTCATCTCCAGGAGCTCAAATGCGGCCTGATGCGAGCCTCATTAACTCGATTAATGTAACGGAGCCCCGCAAGGCTTCGTTATATTTCGATGTTAAGCGCAATACGCTCGATGACGGGCCGGGTATTCGCAGCGTAGTCTTTTTTAAAGGCTGCCCACTGTCGTGTACCTGGTGCCAGAATCCGGAAAGTATCAATACCGGTTACGAGCTGTCATTCAATGCTGAAAAGTGCATCGAATGCGGTGACTGTGTGAGTGCTTGTCCGGAACAGGCAATTGATCTGACGGTACCGGGACATATCTTGCGTGACAAGTGCACCCAATGCTTTAAATGTGTCGATGTGTGCCCGTCCGGTGCGCTGGAGCAGATAGGTCGCCCCACTAATGATCTTGAAGCGCTGGCTGAAGAAGTGCTTGAAGATGCTGATTTCTTTGAGATGTCCGGTGGTGGCCTCACGGTTTCCGGTGGTGAAGCCCTGATGCAAATGGACAGTGTCGGCGAATTATTTCAGTTGGTGAAAAGGAAGAGAGATATTCATACCCTGATTCAAACCGCAGGGTTGTTCAACTTTAGCCGTTTTGAAAGTCTGGTATTGCCTCACACTAATACCATTTATTTCGATCTCAAGCTCATCAACAGTGATGATCATTTGACCTATTGCGGTGTTAAAAACGAACCCATCATTGAGAACTTTAAAAAGGTTCAGGCATTGGCCTTGACCACTGATCTTGAAGTATTGCCTCGAGTGCCGTTGATTCCTGGAGTTACCGATACCGACGAAAATCTCAGCGGCATTGCCGACCTGATGAAAGAAAACGGCGTCAAAAAAATGCAGATTCTTCCATATAATCCCATTTGGTTGGATAAATTACCTCGTTTCGGTGGCACCAAACGTCTCGATATTGGTGAGCAAACCGCCAAGTTTATGAGCGATGCGGAACTGGATCGTTGTACGGAAGTATTTGAGTCTCGTGGTATCTCGGTGCATTGTCACCGATAACCGCAAACAGGTTTCACTGCAGCCGCTATTTGTGCTGTCTCTATTTAAACTGCTCATAAGCCCGGCATAACTCCTTGCCGGGTTTAGTTTTTTAATTGATTGTAATTTAGGTGATGTTGTGAAAAGAACCATGCTTCTGGCAGCCTATGATGCTGTGGAATCGTTAGCGTCTTTGTCTTCTCGTGTTGAAAGTCGTTTTCGCAGTGATAAAAAGAGAACGTTGAAATCTGCCCCGGTTGTGGGGCACAACGGTTTTCGTTATCGAGTACATTCAGATTGGGGTATTCCTGATGAACCGTCGCGTTACCCGGTGAAAGACTGCCATGAAATGGTGGTAGATTCTTTGGGAAGAATTGTACTTTTGACTAACCATCAAAAGAATAACATTCTGATCTACAACGCCGACGGTCAGATCGTTGATAGCTGGACATTGGGATTTAGATCGGCCCATGGCCTGAGCTTGATTCATGAGCAGGGGCGGGATGTTCTGTTTATCTGTGACTATCGCTCTCAATCCGTTGTAAAAACGGATATGAATGGCAACATATTGATGCGACTACCGACTGCGGGTGAGCTGGGTATATACGAGGAGCCGTACAAGTACTTGCCTACCGGTACTGCCATTGCCAGTAATGGGGATATCTATGTGGCCGACGGGTATGGAGCGTCGTTTGTGATTCAGTTCGATCGTCATGGTGACTACATTCGTCACTTTGGTGGGCGAGGAAAGAAACCGGAACATATAAATCAGGCCCACGGTATTGCCATTGATGGCCGATCCGGTGTCGAGACAGTGTTGGTGAGCTCACGGGAGAATACCTGCTTCAAGCGTTATAGTCTGACTGGCGAGTATTTGTCTAGTATTGAACTACATGGTGCCTATGTGTGCCGTCCGGTTGTCCATGAGGAAAATATTTACGCAGGTGTCTGTTGGTCGGGAAAATTGTTTAGGCCAAATAGTGGATTTGTCACCATTCTAGATAAGTCTGACCGAGTGGTTTCGAATCCTGGGGGTAGCGAACCTTTCTATGAGAACGGAAAATTGAAGAGCATTCGGCAACATGGTTCTTTGTTTAAGCACTGTCATGATGTATGCCTGGATGCGGCGGGCAATATCTATGTATGCCAGTGGAATGCACAAGGAGCCTACCCGATAAAACTAGAAAGACTGTCAGAATCATGATTGATCTGAACGTCGAAAATAGTGTTCATGGACAGACAAGCATGAACCTAGAACAATAAAGCTATGACGTATTCACGCGTTAACCTCGTAACGGGAGTTCAACGTCAACGAAGAAACTGCTGGTAATCCTCGCT
>DAORIP010000052.1:0-4741 GCA_035438565.1 bacterium
CTGGGAAGAGTATGTAAAACGAGGCCAAGCCGATGCTATCGATACAAACTCAGCTACGCTCTTAGCTGCCGCGATTATTTCTAATACACTCAATTTCAGGGCCTCGATAACAACTGATCGCGACCGTGAGGCGTTCTTAGAACTGTCCGCCAGAGCGAAATTATCCGAATCATTTAGCGCTGACTATTTCCGTGCCTGCGAAACAAGTGTGGTGGCCAATATTTCCTCGGCCTTAAAGAATGACACAAAAATATGCGACTTCCCAAATCTTGGAGCGTCGTTAGTTATTGGACAATGTGAACTTTGGGAGAGTAAAGACTTTATTCGTGCGCATTGCGATACAATCAGCAAAACGCTCGCCATGACTCCAAATTGGATTTTAACCGCTCCAAGTATCTCTGAAGGGATCAATCATCTCTATACAACTGACGTAAAGATGAAAAACTGGTTCACGGAAGCCGTTGGCGTGAGCTGGAAAGGCGATTTTGGCACCACGAATCGTCTCTATCTTCGCAAAGAAATGGTTCCAGCCCTACAAAAACTTTAATCAGGTCCAATTGCCTTACACGCCAGTTTCGGCTACACTAGCCCCAATTATGACGGAAATTTTGAATGGAGCCGTGCTTGCGAATAACATTAAACGCAAGACAAAAACACGCATTGCAAAGCTAAAAAACCCACCTGGATTGGCCGTGCTTTTGGTAGGAGAAAATCCTGCTTCAACGCTCTATGTCCGCCTCAAAGAAGAAGCAGCAAAAGACGTGGGTATTTACGTTGAAAAAATCACTTACCCTGAGTCCGTAAGCACCGCCGAGCTGATTGAAAAAATCGAAAGCCTGAACGCCCGTCCAGACATTCACGGCATCTTGGTCCAGCTCCCCCTTCCCAACCAAGACACCGACGCAGTCATTGCCGCCATTCACCCAGCCAAAGATGTTGACGGCTTTCATCCCGCAAATCGTAAGGCCCTCCTAGACAATGCGCCTGTGCTTGTACCGCCCGTTGCTCTAGCAATCATGCGACTCGTTCAAGCCACACGCCGCACGCTCTCACATCAAACAGCAGTCATAGTTGGAAATAGTGCAATTTTTGCCGAACCGATTATCGAGCTTCTTCGTGAAGCCGGGGTTCCAGCCACTTTCGTAACGCGCGATACGCCTGCTCTATCCGCTGTCACGAGAGCTGCAGACATTATCGTTGTAGCGGTGGGCGAAGCTGGCTTCCTCAAACAGGATATGATCAAAGAGGCCGCCATCGTAATTGATGTCGGTACAAACAAAATCGGTGCTAAAACAGTCGGAGACGCCGATCCTGCCCTAGAAGGTCATGTCGGTTTCTTAAGTAAAGTTCCTGGTGGCGTTGGACCGCTCACCGTAGCCTACCTGCTCACCAATGTCCTAAAAGCCATGGAAGCTCAAGAACGTGAAGGAGTGAATACGGACTAAACAATTTCAATCAGCGTTGCTACAATCATCGCCACGAACAAGAGAAACGCCAATGCAACGAGAGCCTGCGGTAACGCGAGCTCTCGTTTTGGTAACTGAGCAGTCAAACGAGCGCGCTCATAAGCAAGCACGAGCACAATCCCGCTCAAACCACCAAGCAAACCACCAGTTGCCCCAATCACCTGAATGAAGTCTCGGGCACCAAAGAGAAAAACACACAGCGGAACAACCACCGCCAACCACCAAGATGACAAAAATCGTCCACGAAAATCATACAGCAGCGAATTCATGACCGAATTTCCAACGCTTACAAAAGCCGTAAATACCGTACATAACCCAATGACAGAAACAAAAATCGACAACCAAGGACCGGCCACAAAACGTAAACCCTCAACCGCCTGATGAGACGTAAACGGTCCCGTCATGCCAACAATCGCGAGTGTAAAGAGTCCGTACAATAACGTAACCATTACAACCGATAAGATGAGCGATGGTCGGATGAGTTGCTTGCGGCGTCCGAGCACCTCGCGGCTTTCAGGCACAGCGGCGAATCCGCTAAAAGCAAAAATCAAAGCTCCGAATGGGAGTAGCATTCGCCCAGGGTCGCTCGCGGTCAAATATTCCACGTGAAGATGCGGGATCGCGAACAACGCCAACCCAACAATCATGACAACAAAAAACGGAATAAGCACCGCCTGGAGTCGGCGCACAAACAAGCTGCCGCCAATCATAGCCGAAGCTGCAATGAGCCAAAAAGCTAACTGATAATGGAAAAGTGGCCCACCAAACCATGGATGAAGCACGTTGGCAATAAACTGACCGCCTACAATTACGTAAGCAAGCATTGCACCCCAAAGAGAACCAAAAAACGCTACCGCTGCCACTACCCGACCAACCGGCCCAAGCTGATGACCGACCACGGCCACAAAACGAACGTGCTCTTTATTTATAACTAAAAGGTCAGCAAAAATAAAATAGGTCAGCAGCGCCAGGCTCGCTACAATGACAAGTTCAACGAGACCAAAGACATACCCTGCTTCTGAAAAAACAAAGGGTAATCCAAAAATTCCCACCCCCACCACACTCCCAATGAGCGGCCGTGCGCCTTGCCACAACGCCTTTTTTCGATCCTCCATACTTCGCAAGTATAGCAAGAGATATTAGTTAAGAGGAATTAGATACTTGAGGTCTCGTAACGAATCTAATATCTCATAACAAATATCTAATTCCTTCCCCAGCCTATCCCCTTCTCCCCCGTACCCGCTTGCGCTAAGATGCTCGTTATATGTCGTCTGGTGGGAGAATTCCTCCACATAATCTTGAGGCCGAACAGTCCCTGCTTGGCGCACTTCTTATTGATCAAGAGGCCATGCTTAAGGTTGGAGACGCGGTCAGACCAGAAGATTTCTACAGAGATTCCTACCGCATTGTGTTTGAAACCATGGTAGAAATTTTCGGTCGCCATCAACCGATCGATCTCCTCACCCTCGGAAACCGCCTTGAGGAACGAGGTGTACTTAAACAAATCGGCGGACGCACAGCTATCGTTGAGCTGACAAACGTCGTTACCACCTCTGCCCACGTCTCGCATTACGCTGAAATCATCTCAAAAAAAGCTGCGCTACGCCGCCTTCTAAAGGCTGCGGGGGAAATCACCGAACTTGGATTTGATGAAAGCCAAGATGTCGATGTTGTCATTGATACCGCTGAACAAAAGCTTTTCAACGTCTCAACCAATTTCATCAAACAAAGTTTCGTGCCGCTCAGTTCGATTTTGACCGATGCCTTTGACCGCATTGACGAACTCCATAAAGACAAAGGCAAGTTACGTGGCGTCCCAACCGGCTTCACCGGTGTCGACAACTTGCTCGCCGGACTCCAACGCTCTGACCTCGTTATTCTCGCCGCTCGTCCGTCGGTTGGTAAAACTTCGTTTGCACTCGATATCATGCGCAGCGTTGCGCTAAAAACCAACCAACCCGTTGGCTTCTTTAGCTTGGAAATGTCAAAGGAACAGCTCGTAGACCGCATGATCTGTGCGGAAGCAAACGTAGATTTGTGGAAACTTCGTACCGGTCGACTTTCTGAACATGATGACGATTTTCCTCGGATTGGAGATGCGCTCGGTCGACTTTCAGAGGCCCCGATTTATATCGATGACTCCCCGGCCGCAAGCATCATGAGTATCAGAACAAAAGCGCGTCGCCTCCAGTCAGAACACGGGCTGTCCATGATCGTCATTGATTACTTGCAGCTCATGGAGGCAAAAAATCAATCCGATAACCGCGTGCAAGAAGTGGCCGAAATCAGCCGTGGCTTAAAACAGATTGCCCGTGAGCTCAATGTACCGGTCCTGGCACTTGCCCAGCTCTCACGTGCCGTAGAATTAACCAAGCCAGCCATTCCGCGCCTTGCCCACTTGCGCGATTCTGGATCTATCGAGCAAGATGCTGACGTGGTCATGTTCCTTTACCGCAAGGCGGCGGATAGAAACTATCAACCAGAAGAATTAACACCTGAAGAAAAGAACAGTGCTGAAGTCCATATTGCAAAACACCGTAATGGCCCAACCGGGATGGTCAAGCTATACTGGGACGCAGCCAGAGCATCCTTTAAAAACCTGGATACTCGGTACCAAGCGCCAGCTGGTGGCAATGGGAGCCCGGCTCCGGCCACACCGTTTGGCACTCCAAACCCAGCAGCTCCTATGAGCTCTGGACCAAATCCAGAGAACGTCGGCTTGCCGCCTGGCGTGCCGCCAAAGGGCTTTCAGCCAAGACCAGCGACCTAAACTCATAACTTTTAGTACTTTCTTATGTTCAATAAATTGAAACAGTTCAAAGACATGCGTGACCAGGGTAAGCAAATGAAGGCCATGCTCGATGCCATTGTTGTTGTAGGGAGTGGCGCGAACAACGCCGTCATGATCACCATGAACGGCAGCCATGAGGTCCTTGGAGTTCAAGTCCAGGAGGGTGCAGATAAGGCAAGCTTGGAACGCGGCATCAAAGACGCAATCCTTGACGTCAATAAAAAACTGCAGCAAGAGCTCATGAAAAAGATGCAGGAAAATGGTGGTGGTATGGAAGCTATTAAGAACATGATGGGCGGCGGCGAATAAACATGAGAAAGTTCCCCGCCCCGATTCATAACGCTGTTGCGGCGCTTGGCAAGCTTCCCGGCGTGGGACCGAAGACCGCTCTTCGGTACGCCTTTGCGCTGCTTCGATTGCAACGCGGTGAACTTGAACTGGTGGCAAAAGCGGTGATCAACGCTTCACGCCCGCCCAGCCAGAA
>DAORIP010000053.1:0-4717 GCA_035438565.1 bacterium
ATCAAACATCTTTACTGCGTTAGCCTGCTCTTCTGGGGTGTTGAATTCAACGAATCCAAAACCGCGCTTGCGACCAGTTTCCTTCTCAATTGGAAGGAAAACGGACACAACAGCACCAGCGGCGCTGAAATGAGCCTTGAGTTCATCCTCAGTAGCGGCGTAAGGGATGCCGCCAACGAATACACGTGCGTTATCTGCCATAAGGGCAATGTTACTTCTCCGGCTGTGGTGCTCTCGTCTTGTGAGCCTGGAAAACCGAGGCTTTCAGCGAAGAAGTCACGTCACACGGATGTTTAGCAACAACACAGTAGCATAGGCCAAAATGGCTGGCAAATACCTCAGGTATGCAATGAATGCACAACGCTAACAGTCAAGAAATTCGTTGCAAAATACCGCCATTCTAGCTTCTGATACAATAGAAGCAATTATGAAGCCCACAAACGACGAGCTTGCTTGGAAAAATGACGAAGGCCAATTAGCGATTGATGTCGTAGAGACTCCTGACCAGATCATCATCCGTTCCGCCATTGCCGGAGTCAAAGAACAGGATCTCGATATCCATGTTAATGAAGATATGGTTACCATTCGTGGCGAACGTCATATTGACGTTCTTCCTGTGCGTGCTACGGTGCATTATGAAGAGTGTTTTTGGGGGGCCTTTTCTCGATCAGTCATCCTTCCCTGCCGCGTCAAAGCTGATGAAGCAGAAGCGGCGCTTAAAAATGGCATCCTTACCATTTCTATACCTAAAGCCAGTGATAGCGTCCGCCTTCAGGTGCGTCGCGACCCCGATGTATGACCCACGCACCCCACGATTCAAACTCTACCACCGTTTTTAAAGTAGAAACGCCAAAAACTCCACCCTCCAATAAAATCCGAGCAGCAAAATGGCTGGTGCTCTTTGTGGTGATCGGCGGCACACTATTTGTGAGTGCCGCAGGGGCAACCTATGCCTATACCCGTGACCGTATTTTACCGAACGTCACAATTGCGGGCATGAAAGTAAATGGCTTAGACCGAATTGCCGCCACTGAACTTCTACAATCACGATTCAACACCATGGTAGACGCCGGAGTCGAAGTCACGCTCTTCGACGAAACCAAACACCTCGACCTTCGTACCAATGTCGCTACCGATCCCGACCTCGTCTACCAACTCATTGATTGGGATGTGAACATGAGTGTTGATGAGGCCCTCAAGGTAGGTCGGACAGGCAATAAATTGCGCGATTTTTTCGCCCCGCTCTACCATCTCACCCTCGCCCCTACCCACTTAGATCCCCATTACGTACTTGCCGAAACTCGACTCTCGAGCGCGCTTCGTGATCTTTATCCAAACGTTGAGTCAATAGGTACTCCGACAGACTTCGTCTTTGTTGGCTCAGGTGAAAACATGAGCGTCACCGTCACGGAGGCGGTTGCAGGTGCAATTATTGATACCGACCAAGCCCTCATCGACCTCATGCATGATGCCGAAAATCTTGGTCTCGAAGCCCTCGAACTCAGACTCATTGAACGCTCCGCTATCATCAATAAGACCGAGGCGGAAGTTCTCATTCCAGCCGCCATCGCCGCCATTGAACACGCCCCCTACGAGCTCACGTTTACCCCCGAATACGGCGATGACCTTACCTATCCAATCACCGCAAATGATTTAAAAATCTGGCTTGTCCCTAGCAAAAATGCTAACGGCGAAGCCATTCTTACCGTTGATCCTGAATCCATGGAAAGTTTTCTCACGGAAGTTCATGCCGACATCGATATCGCGCCGCAAGATGCCAAATTCGTAGTCGAGGGGGATCGCGTCATTGAATTCTCAGAGAGTCATGATGGCTTCATCATCAATGATGATCAGGTGCTCGACGACGTCACCGCCGCTCTTGGCACCGATAATACTTCGATTGTCATTTCAGCTGAACGCACCGCTCCAGCGGTACCCACCGCGAGTGCAAATGATCTTGGCATCAAAGAAGTCTTAGGCGTTGGCTTTTCAAGTTACGCCGGCAGTCCTGCCAACCGTCGCGCCAATATTAAACACGGTGCCGATAAACTCAATGGTGTACTCATTGCACCCGGTGATACACTTTCTTTACTTGAAAGACTCCGACCGTTTACCGTAGCTGATGGCTATCTTCCAGAGCTGGTCATTAAGGGCGATGAAATCATTCCAGAAGTGGGGGGCGGACTCTGCCAAATTGGTACCACAACCTTCCGTGCCGCCATGAACTCCGGACTAGAAATCGCTGAGCGCCGCAATCATTCCCTGGTGGTCAGTTATTACAACGATCCATCAAATGGCCAACCAGGAACTGATGCTACCATTTACGATCCCTCCCCTGACCTAAAAATTACCAACGATACTGGTCACTACATCATGCTGATCACCACTGTAGATGCCGCAAACAGTCAACTCACTTTCACTTTCTGGGGCACGTCAGACGGTAGGCAGGGCTCTTACACCCCACCCAAAGTTTTGAGCTGGACTGGTTACGGTGCACCTGTAGAAAAAGAAACCACTTCACTCAAGCCCGGCGTGCGTCAGTGCCAAGCACCGCACCCTGGCGCTACCACAACCTTCGATTACAACATCATCCAGCCCGACGGCACCACAAAGACGCGTGAGTTCTTCTCAAGCTATCGCTCACTTCCGAGCATATGTCTCGTAGGCGTTGGGAGTACAAGCGCTCCCCCAACCGCCGAAGTACAGGGAGTATCCGATGAACCAATCAGCGATTAAACAAAAAAACGGGCCGTGATGGCTCGTTTTTATTTCCCTGCTGACTTATGAGCTGCGGTCAAGAAGATACATTTGCTGTGGCTGCCCAGTCGGAACCAGGAAGTACAACTCATACATCCCCATGCTTGTCGTGACCGCAGTTCAAAACCCACCAAAGACTTCGTTTGCCGTCACCTCCCAAGCGAAGGTGCTATTTAACACGCTTTTTGTTTGTTCGTCAAGCAAAAAGTCGTGTTTTTCCTAGGCTTTTCAGAAATTCTTGACGTAGGTGCAGAAAATGCGCTAGTTACAGCGCATTTTCTGCCGCACCGAGGTGTACATGCCTCTAGGCTTCTGAGGCCTTCCGAATGACCTTATCGATCAAACCGTACTTCTGTGCCTGCTTGGCCACCATGAAGTTATCGCGCTCCGTGTCCTGGGTCACTTTATCGACCGTCTGACCAGTGTGATGTGCCAAAAGCTCATTCAGGGTCTTCTTGAGCTGCAAAATACGCTCAGCGTGAATTTGAATGTCCGTAGCCTGTCCCTGAACTCCGCCGAGCACCTGGTGAATCATGATCTCAGAGTTTGGCAGTGCAAACCGCTTTCCAGGCGCTCCAGCAGCGAGCAAGAAGGCTCCCATGCTCGCCGCCATACCTACACAAATCGTTGAAACATCTGGACCGATGTATTGCATGGTGTCGTAGATTGCCAAACCAGCTGAAACCGATCCGCCCGGGCTATTGATGTACAACTTAATATCTTTGGTTTTGTCCTGGCTCTCCAAAAACAGCAGCTGGGCAATCACGGCATTAGCCACCCCATCATCGATGGCGGTTCCCAAAAAAATAATCCGATCCTTAAGGAGGCGGGAATAAATATCATATGCCCGCTCCCCGTAACTGGTCTTTTCAATCACGGTTGGAATCAAGTACTGAGAATGTTCTGCTGATGGAATATTTGTCATAGGCTAGCATCATTACCTTCTCATTTTAGCACACGCCATGTGAGAGTGCAAATCAGCTTCCAGGGTGGAAATTAGCCCAATCGTACCCTTCGACTTGGTGACAATGCCTGCAAGAAAATCTCGTTATGCGAGATCACAAGAAATGCCGTGCCTTGAGCACGCAATCGCTCCACCGTAGCAATCGCCAAACCACGGGCCTGTTCGTCCATGCCAGAATCAAGTTCGTCGAGTACCGCGAGCTTGGGGGCCAGCATAAGTAAGAACAATAACTCGGCCCGCTTCTTCTCTCCCCCAGAAAAGGCCTCATGCAAATTGCGGTCCGCAAATTCTTGAGTTAACTCAAGTGAAGCTAAGGATTCCCGGAGCTTGTCAAAAAATGCAGCTGCGGTGGATGGGGTTTCGCGGGTAGCGTCGCAGGCTAAACGTAGCGCACTGGTCACGGATACTCCCGGAAGTGCAGGTGGTTCTTGGTGCGCCAAAAACATGCCCCGTTTCGCGCGCGCATGAATCGCAAGCGGAACTAAATCCACGCCATCAAACGCCATATTCCCCGCAGTCACTTGGCAATCAGGATGACCGAATAACGTAAGCGCTACTGTCGATTTTCCTACACCGTTTGGACCAACAATCGCGACCAACTCGCCAGCCCGCACCTCAAAAGACAGATCGTTAATGATGTCTTTATTGCCCCTGGAAACGGAGAGGTTTTCAATCTTTAACATACAGCTTTTTGAAGAGCCCGCAAGACAAGTAAGGCGCAGTTCATACGCATGGGTCCAGGCTGGACTCCAAGCAATCCCACCACATCTTCTGGACACATGGCAAGCACTTCTGCGACTGACTTCCCGGCCGTGACTTCAAGCACGAGAGAAGTCGCAGCTTGACTGATGACACACCCCCGACCAGTAAATGACACTGTCTGAATTAGACCATCCGGATGCACACGTAAGTACACATCAATCACATCACCACATGCCGGATTAGCTTCATGACGATGGTGCGTGGCGTCTCCAAGTACACCAAAATTTCTTGGCG
>DAORIP010000054.1:0-4703 GCA_035438565.1 bacterium
AAACTCATGCCTTGCTGCATGTTTCTCACAATTTTAAGCCCAAGCGCTCGCCAGATGCTGTTGGCTGGCCGAACTACGAACTGAATGGCCACACCATCGCTCTCACCCACCTTTGCTAAGGCATTTGTAATGGCATTCAACGGGTCTCCGTCCATTTCCTTATATGTCTTGATTGGGATAACACTCTCACGCTTCAAGCGTAAATACCCGGCCACTACCGTTCCGGTAGGCGTGAACATGTTGTAGTCCTCAATTGGCTCAACAAACGCATCGCTCCATTGAGCGTGAATTTGCTGTTCGACAAACTCCTGATAACGGCGCGGCACCGTGACATAAAAAGTTACCAACTTTTCGTGCGCGACAATTTCAAAAGCAAAGCTATCCGTGCGCCCCACAAACCAAGCCCAAAAGCCCTTATCCGGCTTCAATCCACCTAACGCAGAAAAGAGCGTTTCCGTGATGGCGATCTTTTCCTTTACTCCTGCAGCGTTGTCGTTTTGACGTGTATCGTCATCATTTTTAAAACGCGGAATAGTAATACGCAAGGTCACGAGCACATCCTCACCCCCACGCGCTCGGGCGCGAGCCTCGAAAAACTTACGTAAGCGCCAGAATCCAAGTCCCAAAAAAGCCGCCACAATAGCGAGAGCAATCAACCAAGGTAAACCTGCAATAAGCAGTGCCTGGAGTGTGAGACTATCGATCACAAAACATTACCTGAATTTTTAGCTTGTTCCTCTACGTAATCCATGACTTTGTCTAATTTAATCTTGGCTTCTTGGCGCAAGAAATACACATTCACGCCCGGAATCATCCCGAGCCAATCACTCACTAATTTCAGAACTTTGTGTACCTTAACCCGAGCTGTCACGACCATCTCATGAATTGTTTTTGCAACCTCTTCACCTTTTACTTTAAAAGCTTCGCGCTTGGCTTCTGGTAATTGCGCATAAATCTCCCCCAAATTTTCGGCCAGTAAGTTCTCAATCTGAGTTAAGCCCGGATCTTTTTCTGGTGCAGTCCCTACCGTACCTGAAGCTGTAATGGTTGATTTTACGTTCGCTAAATGCTGAGCATCAACCCGCGGCGTTTCATCTTTATGCGGTACAAATTCAGGTGTCTGCTCTTGAGACTCAAAATTTGACTCACGTTCCGCTGAGCCAACCTCCGGACTAAGCAAATTTACTCCCTCTCGGCGATCTTCGTTCATGCGCATATTTTAACACAAAAACAGATCGACCCCACCGTGTTGATGAGGTCGATCTGTTTGATTCACGCTTACTTCGCAACCTGCTCAGCTGTCCTGCGCTTTGTCATTACAGCACCCGAACCAAGCCCAGCTAACAAAATCAGGATACATACCACAATGACTGCCCAAATATTGTGCAAGATGGCAAACACGATAATAGCAACGGCACTTAAAACAAAGGCAACAGCAAAGGTGATAACACTGATAAAAGCCTTACCCACTCCCCCAATGACCGGAATAAAACTCATGAGTGCAGAAATTGGTCCAAACAAGGCCCACAAACCAAACCACATCATAAGGAACCCGATCAAACGAAAAGCCCACAAAGCCCCTTTGTATTCGGCACGCATTTGTGCAATACCTTGCTCATGCGTACCCTCAACAACACGATACAATTCGTCACCGTGCTTATTCACATATGGATTGACTGTCGTGCCGCTCAGCTGACCAAAAATCGTTCCATCAAATGGCACTTTGACAACGTGATAACTGATGCGCAAATCTCCAATGTCCGGATCTGTAGATGTGCCAGTGGCACTCTCACGAACATACACATACTCTCCAGCCAACAGCATCGCATTCTCCGTCAAAGAAACCATCGACTCGTTGAGCTGCAAGGATACCGTAGATGGAACTCGAATCGACTCTGGGTCAAAAGTTAATTCTCCTACCTTGGCAGTGCTCGCAACGGTAGTAGCGTCACTTATCTTTGATGCAATGTTCGCATGACCTTCAGATACGTGAAACTTGGTAGAATCCGCTGGCTCATCTACCCAATCAGTCTTATACAAATAATTCGTCTCGCTACTCTGAGAACCGTCAGCGTTCGTGCGGGTAACATTTTCTGTCGTCTCGACCCAAGCCATGACCTCAACCTGACGCTCAACTTTCACATACGGACCAGGCTTCAAATACAACTCATCACCAATCACGGGTTCAGCGGTCACCTTGCCGCTCGCTGAAATTAGCTGCCCTGCCGCGTCTGGGGAGGCTGCGACGTTATTCGCGTCAACGACTACTGCCCGCTTAGCAATCTGCGCATAATTCGTGCGACCTTCGTTCCAGTATAAAACTCCAAACGACAACAGAAATAACACGATTCCGACAAGTACGCCTTGAAATGGCTTTATGGTCATAATGAAATAAATTAACGTAATTCTCTGACTCTTTGTCCGTCGATAGTGTCCTCAACCTGCAAACCCAGCTTCGCAAACTCGGCACGAAGCTCATCTGAACGCTGAAAATCCTTCGCGAGCCTTGCGGCCTGACGAGCGTCAAGGAGCGCCTGAGCCTCAGATGAGAGTTGAAGCGGATGCGCAACCACATGTTCGAGCGCCAGCCCGAGCACTTCATCATAGGCTAAAAGCGTAGCCGCCTTAACACCGCTTGGCAGCATTTCATCACCAACTAACTTCCAAACAAGCGCCAATGCCTGAACCGAATCGAGATCGTCCCGCATGAATGCCATAAAGGCTTCAAGAGAAGCTTGATCAACGACTGTGGGCTTATCCCAAGTACGCACGGTATCAACCAATTTATTCAAAGCGTTCTGTGCGGCCTGGGCTGATTCCCAAGTGAAATTCAACGACGATTTGTAATGCGCACCGAGCACAAAATATCGGTATGCGAGCGGTGAGATCCCCTTCGTGGCCAGATCATCGAGAGAGTAGGTATTACCAAGCGACTTACTCATCTTGCCCCCATCAATCAACAAAAATTCGTTGTGCAGCCAATAGTTCGCCTCGAGCACTCCACGCGCAGCCTGTGCTTGCGCGATTTCATTTTCATGATGGACTGCAATGTGATCAATGCCACCCGTATGAACGTCAAAAGGCATGCCGAGGTATTTTTCTGCCATGGCCGAACACTCAATATGCCAACCCGGAAAACCTTTCCCCCACGGTGATTCCCACTCCATGTGGCGTACCTCATCTTTAGGTGAAAATTTCCAAAGAGCGAAATCACTAGCATGATGCTTCTCGCCAATTTCAACTCTTGCTCCAGCCTCTTTATCTGCCAATTTCTGGCCTGACAAACGACCATAACCAGGAAGCTTCTCAGTAGAAAAATAGACTCCATCACTCGTCGTGTAGGTGAGCCCCTTCTGCTCAATCGCCCGAATCATATCAATCTGCTCGGCGATGTGATCTGTCGCTTTGGGCATGACGCTTGGAGTCAGCGTATTCATGCGCTGCAAGTCGCGTAAAAATAATTTCGTATAGGCATCCGCCACCTCCCAGGCTGTTTTGCCTTCGCGACGAGCACCTTTTTCAAGCTTGTCCTCCCCCTCATCAGCATCGCTCACCAAGTGCCCTACGTCAGTGATATTCATGACGTGCGTCACGGAATAACCAGAAGCTTCAAACATACGTCGAAGCACATCCGCAAACACATAAGCGCGTAAATTTCCGATAGAGGCACGGTCGTAAACTGTTGGGCCGCAGACATACATGCCCATGGCTCCGTCTTTCAATGGCTTAAAAATTTGTTTTTGACGCCCCAAGGTATTGAAAAGCTGGATGGTATTCATAGCTACGCCATAGAGTACCGCGACAAGAATGAAAGTACAACCAAAAACACAACACCCCTATTCAAGGGGTGTTGTGGTAGGAATATCGGCAATTTTCTGGATTCGAAGGTCGATACCACGAAGATATCGAGCCTTTTCAGCAGTACCCATATTGGAAAGCTCGATCTCGGTACGCAGGCGCGTAAGGGCATCCGTTACCTCGAGTTTAACGTTGGTTTTTATCAATTCTCTGCCTGCCTCATCATGACGAAGTTTCGTTAATTCGTCGACTGTCACACTCATGGAGTCAGCCAAGTGGTCAATCAATTGAGGAGGTAATGGCTCGTTATGTCGTACACGGTAGGCAATCTCAGCCGCACGGCGTCGCATGATCTTGGCATGAAAACGTGCCCGTGCCTCTGGGGATCGCTTAAAACTTCCTTCAATATCTTCAAGCGTCGTCTTCACTGGATACAATGTGTCGCCCTCCGTAACCGCAGTCGAAGCATAAGCATACGATCCAAACCCCAAAAACATGATAAGTGCTAGAGATGCGGTCGCAAGCGTATAACGCATGATATAAACAGGAAACGTATGCTTCATAAGCGGTCGATCCGCCACAAGACGGGACCGTAATGAGGCTTTGAAATCCGCGTCAGGTGCGCTCTCGCGGCGCAATCGGCGCAATTTTGGGGTTAATAAAATCATACGTACGTTTTCATGAGTTCTTTCAGCTTTTTCATGGCACGGTAAGTTTCGACTCGAACTGAACCGGCGGGCTTCTCAAGATTTGTTGCAATCTCTTTATAACGATAACCGAGTAAATATTTCTGCTCGATTAAACGACGTTCGTGTGGTTTTAACTGATCCATGGCGGCGCGGAGGTGATCAAGATCATTTGCGGCTTCGGCATTCTTGACTCCATTCTCGCCTTCAAGTGAAAAG
>DAORIP010000055.1:0-4677 GCA_035438565.1 bacterium
CCATGTCACAGCTTGCGAGAAATACCTTGATGCTCACCGCCGCTTCAATTGGGCAGAAGATTGTGGCCTTTTTGTATTTTGCGCTTATCGCTCGAACAATTGGAGATGAGGCCACGGGTGCATATTTTATTGCGCTCGCGCTCGTGACCTCGATTGGAGTGCTCGATGATGTTGGGCTGACGGCGGTAGTTATTCGTGAGGTCGCCAAGACGCCGGAGAGAACCAAGGAGCTCTTACGTAACGTCGTCGGCATTAAGTTGATCACCATGCCGATCACGATTGTCCTGGCGCTTGTGTTGCCTGCTTGGCGAGGGTTCGATGCTCAGACCACGATGCTGGTCGACTTGGCGATCGTCGTCATGTTGCTCGATACAATGTCTGTAACCTTGTACGGAGTTTTACGCGGGATGCATCAGCTTAAGTTTGAGTCGATGGGGATTTTTGTGGGGCAAACCTTGACGACAATCGTTGGTTTGATTGCGCTTGTCAGTGGGGCACGAGACCTTCGCTTGCTTGTGGTGGCCTTGATTGTGGGTAGCGGTTGGAATGCGGTCTTTGCAATGTATCAGGTGGTGAAGCGGGCTGGGTGGGGGGCGTTTGTGCCGTCATACACGCAAGCCTTGCCGACACTCAAAGTGAGCTTTGTGTTTTTCCTAGCAGCTTTGTTTGTAAAAGTTTATTCATACATCGACTCATTTACCATCCAGGCATACCTTGGCAACGACGCGGTTGGTGTTTACGCTGTCGCCTATAAATTCACTTACGCCTTCCAGTTTTTACCGCTTGCCTTTGTCGGCGCCCTGTATCCAACCATGAGCGCACTTACTGACAAGCCGGCTGAGTTAAACCGCACGCTCATTAAGGCCGAGTGGTATTTGTCGATGCTGGCTGCTCCGATTGTATTTGGGATCTTCGCATTGGCTCCTGAGATTATCGACTTTTTCTACACTGACGCCTTTGCTGGCGCCGCGCCAGTGCTTAGTGTGTTGATTTTTGTCCTGTTATTTATCTTCCTCGATTTCCCGCTTGGTTCACTTCTGAATGCCACAGGTCGCCAAGCAGTAAAAACCAGTTTGATGGGCGGAGCCATGGTAGTAAATGTTGTTGGTAATTTATTACTCGTTCCAAGGCTCGGTATCATGGGAGCGGCAGTGGCGGCGTTATTCACCTTTGTCTTTTTGTTTAGTGGTGGCTGGATTGCAGCCATGAAAATTACAAAGATTCGTCCGATTGAGCTCGTCAGGGCTACAGGCGGCTTCTTTGTGGCTGGTGCGATTATGGCGGCGGTTGTAATGCTGCTCAAGTCCCAGATGTATTGGATGCTTACTATTCCTGTTGGGGCTGTGGTGTTCATTGGTGTGTCGTTTATCACGAAAGCGTTAACGTTTGATCATGTTCGTCAGATCAAAACCCTGATCAAACCTTCGTATGTCGAGAATTCTTCTTCCGACAATTGATTTTCCACCGGCCCGTGGCGGAGTGGCCCGGTATATTGGCGCAATTACCCAAACCTTTCCAGATCAGGTGAAACTTTTGGCACTCAAAAAAGTGAAACTTGATCAGCTTGTTTTTCGATTAGTGTGGACTGGACGATCTTTTGATGTCATTTGGACGCATCACGTGTTGCCAATCGGAACTGCGGCCATGATCGTAAAAAAACTGACAGGGAAACCGTATGTTGTTTTTTTGCACGGCCTTGATTTTGACCTGGCACGACGCAACCCTTGGAAACAGGCATTGACCAAGCGCGTGCTCCGTTCTGCACAGCGCGTTGTAACGAACTCCCAGGCCTTGGCTACAGAAGTACGTGACTTTGTTGAGCTTAATCGTGAACCGCTGGTTATTTACCCAACGCTGACTGATGAGCTCGTCGCGGCCAGCAATCTCCCCCAAACGAAAACAGAAAAAGTGAACCTCAAAAAACTTGGTGAGCTGGCCTTGGGTGTGTCACGAGCGGCTACACCGATGTTCATTGCTCGAGAGACCTCCGCAACCCGTTTGCTAGACCCTTCCTCACGTCAGGGTCAGGCTGCAGGTGTGAACGGAATCAAATTGCTCACCGTGGCTCGTTTGGTTGAGAGAAAAGGCCACCTAAAAGTACTCGATGCGATTATCCATATTCCCGAGGCTACGTATCACATTGTAGGGGACGGGCCGATGCTTGGAGTCATTCAGGCTAAAGTACAGCAACTCGGCTTAGAGGATCGGGTAAGGATTACAACCAATGCCACTGACGACGCTTTGCCAGAGATTTATCGGACCGCTGATCTCTTTGTAATGCCGACCACAAAGTCAGAACGGGATCGTGAGGGTTTTGGAATCGTCTATCTTGAAGCTCAGGCTTTTGGTGTGCCCGTGATCGCCACTCGTCACCCTGGCGTTGATGAGGCAGTTAAAGATGGGGAAGGGGGCATACTCATTCCCGATACGCCTCAGGATTTACTGACGGCGATTACGCGTTTGAAAGATTCAAAGGTCCGGAGTACGTTAGGTGCTCGTGGAAAGGCTAGAGTCCTGCACGAATTCACGCGTGAGCAGCAGATGTATAAGTTGCGCGAGCTTCTCTAGCAATCACCATCCCGAGTCCGACGAGGGATCAGTTCCTGACACATTATGTGTCAGGCCTCGGATCCTTCGGCATTCGCCTCAGGATGGTAACCGCACAGGTGTATGAAACCCCTCATTTCCGTAATCATTCCTACCTACCAACACGCGGCTTCATTGCCGAAATGTTTGGATTCGGTCTTTGCACAAATCTATCAACCACTTGAGGTGATTGTGGTTGATGACGGATCGACGGACGACACCCAGGCAGTGCTTGAACGTTATGCGGGTCGGATTATTTCAATCAAACAAGAAAACGCAGGTGCGAACCCGGCACGTAACCGGGGACTACGGGAAGCCAAGGGTGATTATGTGATCTTCTGTGATGCCGATGTCACGATGTCGCCAGGGATGTTAGAGCGCATGTACGGTGCGCTCACGCAGCATCCAGAGGCGAGTTATGCCTACAGCGGCTTCTGGTTTGGTTGGAAGCATTTTAAAGGTATTCCATTTTCAGCAGACGGACTCAAGCGTACAAACTTTGTGCATACGAGTTCACTTGTACGCAGGGCTGATTTTCCAGGCTTTGATGATGCGATTAAACGTTTACAGGATTGGGACGTTTGGCTCACTATGCTTGAGCATGCAAAAGTTGGCATCCTTGTGCCTGAGACGTTATTTACCGTGGGTATCGACGGCGCCTCACGTATTGGTTCTTCCTGGTTGCCGGCTTTTGTGTACCGGTTGCCATGGCACGTGCTGGGATGGAAACCGCTCCGTGTAAAAAAGTACGAAGCCGCACGTGAAATTATCAAGTCAAAACATCACCTCTAGATTGATCTATGCTCGACCTCTCCATCGTCATCGTGACGTACAAAGAAGATCTCGGCGTCTTACGACGTTGCTTTGAGAGTGTTTTGGCATCAACAGGACTTAGCTATGAGCTTATTGTGGTGGACAATGCTCGTCGCGCATCTACCGAGCAATTGTTACGCGAAGTAAGTTCGAGCGCAGTGTATTTTCCAAACCCAAACAACATGGGCTTTGCCTATGCAGTCAATGTTGGCATGCGCGCAGCTAAAGGTCGCCAGATTTTGCTTTTGAATCCAGACACCGAGTTTAAGGCCGATGTTTTAGCTAAGATGGTCGCACATCTTGATGCTGATACGAATGTCGGTATTGCGAGTGCGGTGATTCGATATCCAAATGGTGATTTACAAGAAAGTATTCGTCGCTTTCCAACACTTTTGAATCAGTTGGTTATTCTTTTCAAGCTCCCCCATATTTTTAAGAAGCTTTCGATCATTGATCACTACATGATGCGTGACGTGGATCCGCTCAAGACTCAGGACGTGGATTCCATCATGGGAGCTTTCATGTTCATTCGTCGCTCTACGCTTGAAAAGCTCGGACTCTTTGATGAACGATACTTCATTTGGTTTGAAGAGGTTGATTATTGCAAAATGGCGAGTGACGCCGGAATCAAGACTCGGCATTACGCCGATGTTGAGATTGTGCATCACAAAGGGCATACCTTTGGAAAGTTGGCGACCCTCAAAAAACAGCGCTGGATTCGGCAAAGTTTGCGCAAATACATGAAAAAGCATCATGGGTGGGTGCCGTGGTTGATCTTGTGGTTGTTGACGCCCGTCTTTCTGGTGCTTGCCTATGTAACGGCGATTGTGAAGCGTGGCTAAAGATCTATGAAAAACTTTGGACAACAATTTTTTGATAAGCGCTTGGGGTGGGTGATGCTCGGGCTTCTTCTTACACACGTGGCCGCAGCACTCACACAAGCTTCGGCGTGGTCATGGTTGCCGCTTGGCGCCATTTCCATACTTGCGGCATATCTGAGTTACAGGAAATTGGAGTGGGGTTTGGCACTCGCATTTCTTGAAATCTTCGTTGGTGGTCACGGGCATTTAATTGACGTCAGCGTGTCAGGATTCTCTCTTTCCGTTCGTGAGGTGCTGTTTGGTGTTGTGATGGCTGTATGGGCCATTCAGGTGTCTCAGGGACGCGTACAGCCAAAGTTTATAGCGCATCGTGATCTGCCGCTCTTGGCGCTTGGCGGAGCGGTCATGCTCGCAACGGTGGTTGGCTTCTTGCAAAACTCTGCTGGCAATGCCTTTG
>DAORIP010000056.1:0-4501 GCA_035438565.1 bacterium
CCCGCCTCAACAGACCATCGAGCGCGGTCGGCTCCCGGTATGCCTGCTCGAGAACACACGTCACCATGAGCTCCAACGAAAGCGTGGTCATCTCATCCTCCAATTTGACCGCCAACAAGCTAACAAAAACAGCCACTTTTTTCAAGTGGCTGTTTATCTCTCCCCTATATTACTTGGCCATTTCTACAATTTTAGTCACCCCTTCAGCAACCGGAACCATAACAGCCTCAGCGCCCGCACGTAATTTCACTTCAAAGGCGTTATTCTTCAGTGATTTCTCAGACACAACCACACGCACCGGCATACCAAGAAGGTCGGCATCAGCAAACTTCTCTCCAGCTGAAAGCCCGGAGCGATCATCGATCAGCACTTCAACGCCTTGAGCTTGAAGTTCAGCGTAAAGCGTGTCAGCCGCAGCGTTGGTCGTGGCTTGCACGGCCTCATCTTTTGATCCGAGCACAACAATGTGCACAGCAAAGGGAGCTACGCCCTTTGGCCAAATAATGCCCTTCTCATCATGCGAAGCTTCAACGACAGCACCCACGAGTCGGGTGGTGCCAATACCGTAACAGCCCATAAGTGCATGCTTGCGCTCTCCTGATTCCGTCGTGAAAGACACATCAAAAGCCTCAGAGAACCGGGTTCCGAGATCAAAAATATTTCCTGCTTCAACACCCTTCGTTTCAATGAGTTCCGTCTGACACTTTGGGCATGACTCCCCCGCTTTCAAGGTCGCCACCTCAGTGTTCTGAGCAAATGTGCACTTTGGACAGGCAATCAGCAAATCTTCTCCGGCAGGAGTAATGATCTGGAATTCATGGGAGAACTTCTTTGTAAACGACCCACCAGAAGCCTCTGTTACTTTTACGTCCATGCCGCAGCGTGAGAAAATCGTAATATACGCCTGCTTTACCTTTTCATAATAGGCTTCAAGATCCTCTTGAGTAGCATGGAAAGAATACAAATCTTTCATGCCAAACTCTCGGCCACGCATAACACCACTCTTCGCCCGCAACTCATCACGGAACTTTGACTGGATCTGATACACGGCAAGTGGCAACTCTTTATAAGATGCCAAAAAATCCTTCACAAGCGGCGTGACGATTTCTTCATGCGTTGGTCCAAGCGCATACTCCTTACCCGTCTGACTTGGAACCTTAAACAAAACGTCTACCGCATCCCAACGATTCGTGGTGACCCAGTTCTCTTTTGGCTGGAGCGCAGACATGAGAATCTCCTGTGCACCAAGTTTATTCAGCTCTTCCCGGATAATGTTTTCAACCTTTCTGAGCGTGCGCAAACCAAGTGGCAACCAGGTGTATACACCGGCCATCTCCTGATGCACAAACCCGCCCTGCACTAAAAACCTCGCGTTTACTGACTCAGCATCAGCTGGGTGAGATTTTGATGACTTCGCAAAAACTTGAGAATATCGCATACCGCAGGATAGTAAACAAACCTAAGAAATATTACAAACTTAGAGATTAGTTAGGAGATACTGGGAAGTTAATAGAGCTTAGATTTTAGGGAACTAATTCCTAATTTCTAAGCTCTTTCTAATATCTCCTAACGAATCTCTTCAGTAAACTCCTATGGGGTGATTTCAATCATCGTGCCAACCACATGGCCAAGAATCAACATCAAGCCGATCCCCATGATAATAAAACCGATATTCAACACCGCTCGAGCGTCTTTGTCATCGCTCATGAAGCCCCAAAAAATGTAAGCCGCAAAACCGAACATGAGAAGAAATGGCACAGCCATGAGTACAATGCCGATAAGAAGAAGTGGGGTCATATTAATTACAGTATAGCAAATAACAAAGGCCGAGCGCAGAGGCTCGGCCAGACACGAGACAATTCGACTACTTCTTGCTACTTCCCACGGCATTCATCGTCGCGTCAGAAGCGGACAGTAGTGTAGTCTTTGAATCGTCGTGAGACGCCTGACTACGACCCAAAGTCTGCTCAGCTGCCTGTTCTCGAACAATCCCGCCGTTCGGCAGACGAACCGGCAACCAGAGTTCCAGCTCGCCATCGTAACCCTCCCAGATCGCCATGCTCACCTCCAGTGGGTAAAGAGTATACTGCAAAATCGCAAAAAGTCAATAATATTAGCCATAAATACAAAAATATCCGTCAAGAGACGGATATTTTTGGTGCACCGGGCGGGACTCGAACCCGCGACCAATTGATTAAGAGTCAACTGCTCTACCAACTGAGCTACCGATGCATAGCTGCGTATTTGCCCGATTAGTCCTCGAACGCGGGCAGTATGCCAAATTTTTTGACTTAGGTCAAGAATTAGCGTAGGATAAGCTGGTTTTCATGCGGGCTTAGCTCAGTTGGATAGAGCATCTGGCTTCGAACCAGAGGGTCGGGGGTTCGAGTCCCTCAGCTCGCACCAAAAACCTCTCTCTTACGCAAGTTTGGGAGAGTTTTTTGTTTCCCGCAATGCCTCGTGGATAGCGCCCAAGACGTGATCACGGTCCTTACCCGCATGCATTGAATGAAGAAGTACTGGAATATGCTCGTAGTGCTCATGAAGCGCAGCCAGAAGCTTATGCATCTCCGACTGCGAAAGCTTATCAACCTTATTCACAAGCATGACAAATGGACGCTTGGCGGCTCTTAGCATGTCGAGCATGTCCTGATCTAAATCTGTTGGTCCGGCCACCGCATCAACAACCAGAAAGATAAGTGCGACATTACTCACCGTCTCAATAAAATCAGCGATCAAATTTCCAAAAGCGGATTGTGTATCTTTGGAAGCTTGCGCAAATCCGTACCCCGGCATATCGACCACGTAGTACTTTGGTTCGATTTGATAGAGGTTAATGGTACGTGTTCTTCCCGCCGATCTACTCACACGTGCCAAAGCCTTTTGTCCGGATAAGTGATTAATGAGCGATGACTTCCCAACGTTTGAACGACCAACAAAAGCAACGAGTGGCTTACCATCCGTTGGAAGTTCAGCTAAATTAACAAGACTTTTAAGAAAAATATGTTTACCAACCTTTAGCAATAAGCGCCTGGCGTGCGGCATCAACCTGAGCCTCCTGTTTACTCGACCCCTGCCCTTCCGCAATCAAGTCCTTGCCAAGATAAACACCGATTTTGAAAATTTTATTGTGATCAGGTCCTGTCTCTTCAAGAACTTTATAACTTGGAGTTGTCGAGAGTTTTGATTGTGCGGCCTCCTGGAATAAACTCTTCGGGTCTGCGTATGAGCGACTTTCAAGAATACCGGCAAGCTGAGACAAAACTTTCTCAGTAATAAATACTTTAGCCACGTCCCAACCGAAATCAAGGTAAACTGCACCGATAATCGCTTCCATGGCGTTGGCTAAAATGTAACGACGTGCTTTTGAATTTACATCTTTCTCTTCACCACGGGAAAGATACAAATACGGCTCAACTCCTAACTTCTGGGCCAATTCAGACAAACTATCTCCGTTCACAAGCGCTGATCGCCAAGTGGTGAGCTCGCCTTCTGGATTTGGATAGTGGTTGTACAAATACTCGGTCACAACGAGTTCGAGAACGGCATCTCCCAAAAATTCCAAACGTTCATTGTGTGCCAATGGAAAATCAGGGTGTTCGTTTAGATATGAGCGGTGCACCACCGCTTGTTCGAGGTGACCGTCGGCCTTGTACGGAACCTTTATAAGTTCAGCAAGCTCTGCAATATTCTTCTGCATAATTACGCGGCAGGTTCAACTTTTTCTACAGTTTTCTTATCTTTTTCAGCCTTCTTTTTTTCCATTTCAATATCGATTGGCTTTTTTACTCCTGCCTCAACATCAGCCTTATACACAGCGCCAAGAACACCGTTTACGAATTTACCCGAAGCATCCCCTCCGAATGTCTTACCAAGCTCAATTGCTTCGTTAATGGCAACGATGGACGGAATCGACTCATCAAACTTGAGCTCATAAACACCAAGACGCAAAACATTGCGATCAATAAGTGTCATGGTGTCGACCGTCCAATTTGGTGCGTACTGATTTAAGAGTGCATCAAGCTTTTCACGATGTTCAACAACCGCCTTCACCTGACGCTCAACATACCCGCCATCTTCAAAATCAGGCGCAAATTCAGTCCGAACAAATTGGACGATTTCATCAATCCCCTTTCCTTCGCCACCACGAAAATCCCACTCATAGAGAGCTTGCATGGCCATGGTTCGAGCTAAGTGGCGATTTGACATACGTCCGTATAGTAGCAAACCTAGCAAAAAACAAAAGGTCCCAACCGGGACCTTTTGTGTTTAGCTCTGGGTTTCAGAAGCGGCAGGCGCTGCTTTCTTGGACTTCTTAGCCTTTTTCACCAAGGTCTTTTCAACTTCCTTCATGCCAGTTGCCTTCACTGAACGATCAGCATAAGCGCCGCAAGCCTTACAGGCGCGGTGTGGCAAAAGTGGGGCCTCGCACTTGGCGCACTTGGTAACCGCAATCTGCTTCAAAGCATGATGGGAGCGGCGGCGGCGAACCTTAGAGCGG
>DAORIP010000057.1:0-4379 GCA_035438565.1 bacterium
CTAACACTCTGTGGTGAATGTAGCGCCCGAAATTCTAGCAGAGATCGGCCAAGATTTCAAGTGTTACAATACTCTCATGTTTCACTTGCATAACCAATACATGCGGGGTACGCGGCTTGATGCCTTGGTGGGCGGTGCGGTCTTGTTTTTTGTGATTTTTGTGCTGGTTACCTTAATTGGACCGGTACGAGCCTTAAGTAAAGCGCGGGATGAGATTAGGACAAGTCACGTTCGGGGCTTGATGACCAAAGTTCTACAGCTTGAGTTGGTTGATTCGGAGGCATACACGCGACTTGTGGCTGATGTTCAGGCTCAAGGTGATTTGCGTTCGGTGATTGGTTCGGGGACTTGCGGCGGATCGCATGGTTCTCAGTGCCTGGACGCGGTGACGGCCGAAGCTTGTCTGCATGCAGCTGACTATTTTCCAAGCTTGTTGTTGGACGAACCACCCATCGACCCAAAGGATTCGGTATATTCTTCAGTTGTGACGGGTTACTATTTACTGGTTAAAGATGACCAACTGGAGGTTGGGGCTTGCGGGGCTAGTGGTGATCCAATCGTGCTAAGTACACCGTTGTAACTCTAGCCTTACTCACATCATGAGCCTCTGCCTTTACAGACAGGCCTTTTTGCTATAAACTCGCCCGCATGAACATCTCAGAATTGGCTCGCCGCCTCCGTGTCCCAACCGAAGAATTGCGCTCTAAGCTTCCAGAGCTTGGTTTTGATATCGGTTCTAAGGCTCTTAAAGTACCTGATAAAGACGTTGGTAAAATCCAGCGTGCCTGGCAGGAATACAAAAAGCGTCAGTATCTCCAGAAGAAAATGGAGGAACAGAAAGACCGTGCGAACCGTAAGGCACAGGTTTTGGCTGGTGATGCCCCACGTGTAAAGATTCCGCCTACGGTTTCTGTACGTGATTTTGCAGCTTCTCTTGATTTGCCAGTAGCGAAGGTGATGCAGGAGCTCATGCGAAGCGGAATTTTGGCCTCTTTGAATGAACGTATCGATTTTGAGACGGCGACAATTATCGCCGAAGATCTTGGATTTATTGCCGAACTTCAGGAAGAGCGTGCCGATGACGTTGCGGAAGTGGCAACTGATCGTTTAACGCAGGTACGTGAAGAAGAGAAGACGAGCACCGACACTGTGCCGCGTGCTCCGGTGATTGTGGTGATGGGTCACGTTGACCATGGTAAGACGTCACTTCTTGACGTTATTCGAAAGTCGAATGTGGTAGACGGTGAGGCCGGAGGTATTACCCAGCACATTGGTGCATACCAGGTAGTACGCAAGGATCGTGCGCTTACATTTATCGATACTCCAGGTCACGAAGCCTTTACCGTCATGCGTTCGCGTGGTGCAAAGGTGGCTGATATTGCGATTTTGGTGGTGGCAGCTGATGACGGTGTTCAGCCACAAACCAAGGAAGCTATCAATATCATTAAGGCGGCTAAGTTGCCGTTTGTGGTGGCGATCAACAAGATCGATAAAGAGGGCGCGAACATTGAATTGGTAAAAACGAAGCTGGCTGAGCTTGATTTGGTACCGGAGGATTGGGGTGGTAAGACGATCTGTGTCCCAATCTCTGCCAAGAAGAACCAAAACATTGACGGCTTGTTAGATGTTTTGTTGCTGGTTGCTGAATTGGAGAAGGAACACATTGTGGCTGATCCGCATCGTCCAGCAGTCGGCACGATTATTGAGTCTCGTGTTGATAAGGGGGAGGGGGCTGTGGCTACAATTCTTGTTCAGGCTGGAACCTTAAAATTACAAGATGTTATTGGTGTTCGTGGTGTGAACTATGGACGTGTTCGTGCTATGCGCGCTTTTGATGGCTCGACCATCCAGGAAGCCGGACCATCAACTCCAGTGAAAATTTTGGGCTTGAAAGCCGCACCGTCTGTTGGCGATGTGCTTGAGGTTCCGGTTGATGCTTCAACTCTTGAGCCGCTCCGAGCGCAGGCTTCACGAAAGACGGGCGTTGAAGAAATCTCCACCACTTCAACGGCCGCCAAGAAAGAGGAGGATACGGCTGGAGAGAAGGTGTTCTTGAACGTGCTTGTAAAGGCTGACGTGCTTGGTTCGCTTGAGGCGGTGATTGGAATGTTGCAGAAAGTGAATAACCCTCATGTGGGTGTGCAGATCGTTGGCAAAGGCTTGGGCAACGTTACGGATGCTGATGTGTTGCGAGCTGAAGCTGCAAAGGCTGTAGTACTTGCGTTTAACGTAAAACCAGCCGGTGTGGCTGCGCAAATGGCACGCGATAAGGGTGTGCCACTTGAAGAATATTCAATTATTTATAAGTTATTCGAGAACGTCGTTGAACGCTTGAAGAAGCTTATTCCTTCAGAAAAGGTCTATACAGAATTGGGTGCTGGCGAGGTCTTGGCGGTCTTCAAAAAGGTTGAAAAGGGCATGATTATTGGTGCGAAGGTGAAGAAAGGGAAGTTTATTCCAGGTGCTACGTTACGTATTCTGCGCGGCGATCAGGTTGTGGGTGAGGGTCGTATTGAGGCTTTGCAAAGCGGTAAGACTTCTGTGAAAGATGTGCTTGCCGGACAGGATTGCGGTCTGTCATTCCAAGGAAAAACGAAAATTGAAGTTGGTGATACACTCGAGGCCTACCACGAAGAGCTTCAGGCGCGTACACTGGTTGTGGAGGGCGCGAAATAGTCAAACGTCTAAAGTTGAAATATGAATGAATTAACAACTGCGAGTTTTGATGCATTTGTTACTCAGTCCACGAAGCCTGTTTTGGTTGATTTTTGGGCTACCTGGTGTGGTCCATGTAAGGTCATGGGTCCAATTATCGATGAGTTGGCGAGTGAAATGGCTGATGTTGAGTTTGCCAAGGTGGATTGCGACGCTCATGCTGAGCTTGCCATGCGTTTTAATGTGTTATCTATTCCAACCTTTGTCATCATGAAGGGCGGGAGTGAGGTTGGTCGTTTCTCTGGCTCAATGTCAAAAGAGACGTTTAAGGAAAGACTTTCAAACTTTGTTAAGTAGATTGTAGACAGTTCACAGTAGACAGGGTTGCGAATGTTTTTCACATCTGTTTATCGTCTACTCTTTACGGTCTATCAATACGCATATGGTGCATGAAGTTATTATCATCGGCTCTGGCCCTGCGGGGTACACGGCTGCTATTTACGCTGCTCGCGCCGAGCTTAAGCCGCTCATGTTTGCCGGTTTGCAGCCGGGTGGTCAGTTGATGCTCACAAGTGAGGTCGAGAATTGGCCGGGTGAAGCGGATGGGGTGATGGGGCCGGACCTCATGGAAAAATTGAAGAAGCAAGCTTTGCGTTTTAACACTGATATTCGTCAGGAAGAAATTGCGAAGGTTGATTTTTCCAAGCGCCCATTCACGGTGACAACATCGGCCGGCGTTGAGCATCAGGCAAAGTCAGTGATTATCTCAACCGGAGCCTCAGCCAAGTGGTTGAATGTGCCCGGTGAAAAAGAGCTTCAAGGCAAAGGTGTTTCAGCTTGTGCTACTTGTGACGGATTCTTCTTCCGCGGGAAAGAGGTGGTTGTTGTTGGCGGGGGAGACTCGGCTATGGAAGAGGCAACGTTCCTGACGCGTTTTGCGACGAAAGTCACACTCATTCATCGGAGTGAAGCCTTCCGAGCCTCTAAGATTATGCTCGAGCGCGCTCAGAAGAATCCGAAGATCAATTTCATCATGAACACGGTTGTCGAACAGATTCTTGGCACCGAGAAAGTGTCTGGAGTTCGGCTGAAGAATTCGGTAACGAACGAGGTTACTGAAATGACAGCTGATGGTGTGTTTGCGGCTATTGGTCATGCTCCAAACACGGGTATTTTCAAGGATTTTTTGAAGCTCGATGAGAAGCAATACATAGTTACTGAGCCTGGATCGACCAAGACTAATGTTGAAGGTGTTTTCGCGGCAGGCGACGTGGCTGACCATTACTACCGCCAAGCGATTACGACTGCAGGTACCGGTTGTATGGCAGCACTTGATGCTGAACGTTGGTTGGCTGCGCAAGAGTAAAAAGAAAAATCGCCTACGGGCGATTTTTTATATCCTTTAAGTATTTTCGATCTTTGAGTTTGTCCGGCAGGAAGTCCTGTTTAGCATCTTCAGGATTCTCAAAAGCTGGGGTGTATTTGTAGCCTTTACCGTAGCCCAGGTTTTTCATGAGTTTGGTTGGGGCGTTGCGAATGTGGAGCGGAACGGGTTCGTTTGGAAGATCACGGATGTCTTGTTGGACCTGGCCGTAGGCCTCATAGAGTGCGTTACTTTTTGGCGCCATTGCGAGATATGCAACGCATTGAGCTAGGATGACATTGCATTCCGGCATGCCAATGAAATGACAGGCCTGATATGCGGCTACGGATTGCGTGAGCGC